>CAHJXE010000035.1 GCA_903644085.1 Hyphomicrobiales bacterium | reverse complement strand
GCCGATCGCCCTTGGTCCATCCAGGGTACTTGCGACGATGGCGGGGTGCCCGTCATGCCAGCTCGTTCCGCCACCATGATGGGCTACCGGCGTGCGACCTTGTTCAGCACTCGGAGAAGGAAGGTTCGCGCGTGGTGAGGATAGTAAGCCACACCGATCACGTCGACCACGCCAGCCGCCACCAAAACGTTGGTCGCCTCGAACTGTCGCTCGCCGATGCCGGTGATGGGGTCCGTCGAGAGGACCCGCACGTCGGGATGATGGTCCCGGGGACGGACGTCATCGTCAGCGCGATCCGAACCGCGTTCGCGGGCGCCATGCCGCAGAGCATGGGGGAGATGGACGGCTCGTTCACGGGACAGATCCAGAAGGGTCTACCCCCGTCGGCCGCCTGAGTGGTTCCTCGCGCATGCGCCACGGCATCGTCGGGCGGGTCGAAGTAGTTCAAGTCTCAGATGACGTCCATACCGGCGGCTTGCGCCGTCCGGATCCGCGTCATGGGATCGTGCCGCCACGGAAGACCATCGCGCGCACCCACCAAGCCGTGCCGTTTCACGATCTCGTAATGGGCCCGCATGCGCTGCTCGGGCACGTGCCCGGTCGTGACGAGTAAGTCATGGCCGTTCCAACCCAGGCGCCCACACCTGAAGCCTGCGAGGATCGGCGTCATGGCTTGCGTCTCGATCCAGATCGCGTCGCGATCACGCGACCGCCCTCCATACGGTGATCCCGACACATTCGAATCACCTGGAACCTATCCAGGTCGATCGGTCAGGCCTGCCTCGATGCACGCCAGACCGCGCGGAGAGAAGCGACCGTAGTTCAGGCGGCCTCGTCGAGCGCAGCTTCGTCCGCTTCGAGCCCGGCTTCTTCGGCTTCGAGCGTGGCCGCGTCCTCCTGGCCGATGCCGAAGCGCGCCGCGACGTCGGGCGCGTAACGCAGGAGGTCAGGCCGGAGCTTCAGGAGGCTCAGGTCCTTGGCCTTGCCCTCCAGCATGACGTCGAACACCAGGTGCTCGCAGTCGCGCATGAAGCGGGCGAACTCGAAGGGGTTGGTGAAATCCGCATGCCCCGTCCAGACGGGCGGGAGCGAGACGTTCTTCAGCCGCTTGGTCGTCCTGTCGCGGCGCTTGAGCGCCCGGAACTCGGTGCGCGGCGAGGAATAGTGCAGCTTCGGCCGGGTCGTGTCGGGCCAGGTCGCGAGGATGCGCCGGACCGTCTCGACCATGTCCAGTCGCTCCGGATTCAGGCACCAGAAATGCTGGTAGTCGAAGATGAGGCGCACGCCCGTGCGCTCGTGGATCCAGAGCACGTCGGCGGCCGAGAAGCGGATGTCGTCGTGTTCCAGCACGAGCCGGCGACGGACGGGTTCGGGCAGCGTATCCCAGGTCTCCGCCCAGCGCGCCCGGCTCGCCGGGACGTCCCCGTAGGTGCCGCCGACATGGGTGACGAGCACCGCCTCCGGCCCGAGTTCCATCCGGTCGAGCATCTCGGCCTGCGAGGCGAGGTCCCAGATGCTCTTGGCGGTGAGGTCCGGGTCCGGGCTGTTGAGGAGCACGTATTGCGAGGGGTGGAAGGAGAGCCGGATATCGAGCGCCTTGGCCTTAGCGCCGATCGCCCGAAGCTCCGCGTCGCTCTCGGCCACCATGCCGTGGAACTGCGGCATGTCGGGATGGGTCGCGTAGGGCGCGAGGTCGGAGGAGAGCCGGTACATCCGGATGTCGTGACGATCGAGGTGGTCGAGGATCGCGTCGATGTACTCGAGCGACGTCTTGAGGTGCGGGCTCTTCTGCCAGCGCCGCGTATCGTTGCTCTTGAGGTCGGGGGCGCCCATTACCTTGACGGGAAAGCCGAGACGTAGCCGGTCGTTCATGCGGGGACCTCGTGATCGGGTCCGAAGCCGAGGCCGCGGACGAAGATGTTCCAGTCGGCCGGCCTGAGCGCGCCACCGGACGCGGCCGCGTGACCGGAGCCGTAGTTCTCGTCCGCACCCGGCGGAGCGTGTCGAGCCAGGAAGTCGATCAGGTCGACGTCACGGGCAGAGCGGGCCGCGAAATGTACCCAGCCGGGGCGGTACCCGGCATTGGCCGCGAGCACGACCTCGTTCTTCAGCCGACCCCGCCACGTTTGCGCGAGGAGAGGGTGGATCTGGCAGGGCGTGTCGAAGCGCACGAGCGCGACGCCGTCCTGCACCTTGGGGCCGACCCGCTTACCGGCCGCCAGCGCGGCCGACACCTCGGCCTTGGCGGCCCGCAGCGCTTCGGCTTCGGGCCGGTCGCCGCGTGTGATCTCCTTCGGGCCGTTCGCCGTCATCAGGAGCGCGAGGGCCGGGCCGGGATCGCCGGAGGCGGAACGCCGCGGCGCGTTGAGAAGCGAGACGGCGGCGCGGAGCGCCGTGATGCCGTAGCGGCCGCGCGCCTCACCCATCTCCGGGAAGCCCGCCCCGTCGGCCATGTCGCCGATCAGCCCGATCGCGGCGAGCCACAGCAGGTCGTCCGTGGGGCCGATAGCGCCGGCGGCCCAGTAGGCGAGAAGGCTCGTCGTCGGGATCGGGTCGAGCGCATGGCCGCTGATCAGCGTCGCGCCTCCGGGCGTGCCGGTCGGAACGTGGTGGTCGATCACGATCGTGGGTAGCCCCGGCAGGATCGCGCCCTGCCGCGTTCCGAGATCGGAGACGATCAGGCCGCCCGGCCGGTCGGCCGCGAGCTCGGCCCGGAACGCGTCCGACCACGGGTTCTCGCCCCGCCCCAGGATCCGCGTCCGGACCGGCCGGCTTGCCCCTTCGAGGGCGCGCGCGAGGATCGTGGCCGCCGACAGGCCGTCCGCATCGTTGTGGCTCGCGACCACAACGGGCGCGCCCGGCTCGAAGCGCCCGAGAGCGTCCGCGAACACGGCCCGGACGGCAACGGCCGGAGACGACACGCATGTTCGGGCGTCTCCCGCGTGATAATCAACGGGCGCAAGAGACGGCGTGCTCTGGCGACCCTTCTCCGACAATGTCGCCACGTGTCTCAAACCTCGCCAAACTCGTGAGGCCGAACCTCGGGACGAGGAGGCGGTTCCCTGACACGATAGTCAGGCGAGGTGACTTCAGCAGACCCGATCGCAGGTAGCCGCAAGCGTCGGGGTGGGAGACGGGACGGGAGGAGAGATGGCCACCCCGTGTCGGGTGGGGCTCGTGGCGAGCCGCTCATCCGGCTCCCGGTCGCAGCACATGACCCCGGCGCCCTGAGGAGACCGAACGGAGGTCAGGCTTGGCGGGCCGGCTCGCGTCGGCTAGCGTCTCACGAAAGAGACCGCACCAGCGGACCTGACGGGAGGACGATAATGAACGATCAGACGGTCAAGTCGGCGCGCCGTGTGTTCGAGATCTTCGAGGCTTTCGCGACTGCACGGCGGGGCTTGGCGCTCAAGGACATCATGAACGTGCTCGGTTATCCGGCCTCGTCCGCGTCGAATATATTAAAGAGCATGGTGGCTTTGGGCGTGCTCGACTATGATCGGGAGACGCACATCTATATGCCGACGCTCAGGATGCCGGACCTCGTCAGCTGGATCGAGCCGACACGGTTCGCGGACGGCGCCCTGCTCCGAGCGATGCAGCACCTGCACGCGGTCACGGACGAGACCGTATGCCTGGGGACGCAGAGCGACCTCTATGCGCAGTACGTGCACAGCATCCAGACGAAGCTCCCGGCACCCTTTCGCCAGATGCCGCTGACGGTGCGACCGCTCACGCGCTGTGGGCTGGGCTGGCTCCTTCTCAGCGTGGCCTCCAACGAGCGCATCGAGCATATCGTGCGGCGGGTGAACTACGACGTCGCGGACAAGTCCGAGCGCGTGCGTCTCCCCGAGCTGATGGCCAGGATCGGCCAGGTCCGGGCGGACGGCTACGTGTTCTCCCGCCACACCGTGGTGGTCGGCGGCGGCATGATCGGCATGCTGGTCCCCGCCGCGATGGGTGAACGGCGGCTCGCGATCAGCGTACACGGACCGGTCGACCGGCTGGAAGCGAAGCAGGAGTTGATCCTGTCCGAGCTGCGGGCCGTCATGGCGAGCGCGGCCGAAGGCGCGGCCGCGACGGTCCATTAGGCCCGCCGCCCGCAGGAGAGTGTGGCTTGTCGTCGCCACCGCCACGTCCGCGCGCCCTGCCGGGACATTAAGCGTCCGACGCCGCGACCGGCCACCTGCTCGTGGCGGCGCCTCGTTTCTCATCCATGAAAAGCCGTCGCCTCGCTCGCCGGGCATGCTCGCCGCCTGTATGACACTGCAGCGAGAACTCGCGAGCGGAGGCGGCGTCTTGCCCGGGTACAGCCAGATCGAGGTCGACCGCGCCGGGCGCGTCATGACGGTCACGCTGAACCGTCCCGACCGCATGAACGCGTGGACGCCCGTGATGGAGGCCGAGCTTCGCGCGTGCCTCGACGCGGTGCGCGAGGACGACGGCGTTCGGGCGATCGTGCTGACCGGCGCGGGCCGCGGCTTCTGCGCGGGCGCCGACATGGCGGCCCTTTCCGCCTCGTCGACAGGGTCCGCCGCAGCGCCCGCGCAACCGGATCGCGGGGCCGGCGATCTCGATCAGCGCTACACCTATCTTCTCGGTATGCCGCAGCCGATCCTGGCGGCCATCAACGGCGCCGCGGCGGGCGTCGGCCTGTGCCTCGCGCTGATGTGCGACATCCGCTTCGTGGCGATGGGAGCGAAGATCACGACCGCCTTCTCCCGCCGCGGCCTCGTGGCCGAACACGGCAGCGCGTGGCTCCTGCCGCGGCTTGTCGGCCCGATGAACGCGGCTGACCTGCTCCTCTCCGGGCGCACCGTCGAGGCAGCCGAGGCGGAGCGGCTCGGTCTCGCCCGGATGCTGCCGGCGGAGGAATTCCTCCCCGCCGTTCAGCGTTACGCCGCCGAGATGGCGGATTTCGCGTCGCCACGCTCGGTGCGCATCATGAAGCGGCAGTTGCAGGAAGCCTGGACGCAGCCCCTGGGCGCGGCCGTCCGGGACGCGGAGCGCGAGATCGCCCTCTGTCGCGCGACCGAGGATTTTCGCGAGGGGGTGGCGCATTTCGTCGAGAAGCGCCCGCCCGCCTTCACGGGCCGCTGAGGAGACCGCCGATGCTGCCGCTCAAGGGCGTCAAGGTCGTCGAACTCGCCCAGAATATCGCCGGGCCTTACGCGGGCGAAATCCTGGCGATGCTCGGCGCCGACGTGATGAAGGTCGAACGTCCGGGCGGTGGCGACGATGCCCGGGGCTGGGGGCCGCCCTTTATCGAGGGCATGTCGACCACTTTCCAGACGGTGAACCGCAACAAGCGCGCGATCACGCTCGACCTGAAGGATCCGAAAGCCGTCACGTGGCTGAAGGGACACGTCGCCGAGTGCGACGTCTTCGTGCAGAACATGCGGCCTGGCAGTCTGGAGGCGCTCGGACTGGGTGCGGAAGCGCTGCGCGCCGACCATCCGCGGCTCGTCTACTGCTCGCTCTGGGCCTTCGGTCACACCGGCCCGATGCATCTCAAAGGTGGCTACGAGCCCATGATCCAGGCGGTGGCCGGGATGTTCAGCATGAACGGCCAGGAGGGTGGGCCGCCCACCCGGGTCGGGATGCAGGTTCTGGATCTCGGCACCGGCATCTGGGCGGCGCTCGGTACGCTCGCGGCGTTGATCGAGCGCGCCAAGACCGGTCACGGCTGCGTCGTGGACACTTCGCTCTACGAGACGGCGCTCGGCTGGCTGTCCGTCCATCTCGCGGCGTTCCTGGCGACCGGCGAGCACCCGACCCGTCACGGCAGCGGAAACCCCAAGGTCGTGGTTTTCCAGTCCTTCGTGACGGCGGACGGCGAGATCGTGATCGCGGCCGCGAACGATCGGTTGTTCCGCAAATTCGCGATCGAACTCGGGCACCCCGAATGGGGCGAGGACGAGCGCTTCAGCACGAACGCGCTGCGGGTCGCGAACAAGCCGATCATCCTTCCGCAGATCGCCCGTGAACTGTTGGGCGAGACGACGGCGCGCTGGGTCGAGCGGCTCGAGGCAGTCGGTATTCCCTGTGCGCCGATCAACGACCTTCATGCCGTCGCGGCCGACCCTCATCTCGCGGCGATCGACTTGCTCCAGCGGGCGCCGGGTTTCTCCATGAGGACGGTCGGCCTGCCGGTCAGCTTCGACGGCACGAGGCCGGCCGTGCGCAGCCGCGCTCCGGAACTCGGCGCGAACAATGCCGACTTCGGGCTCGCGGAGCCTCAGGCGAAAGTCGCGGCCGTATGATCGCCGGAGCATCTAGCGATGGCGCGGGCGTCGCGCCTATCATCGAAACCACGAAGGCGACGCACGATCGCCGATAGGGAGATGACGGATGAATTGGGTCACAATCGCGCGGGCGATCACCCTCGCCCTGCTGGTATCCGCGGGCGCGGCCGAGGCAGCAGACGCGCCGGCCGAGATCAAGGTCGGAACCCTCTATGCGGGCTCGGGCGCCATGGCGAGCACATCCGTTCCGCTCCACGTCGCGCTCGAATACTGGGCCGATGGCCTAAACAAGGGCGGCGGCGTCTTCGTGAAGGGGTTCAACAAGAAGATTCCGATCAAGCTGATCTCATATGACGACCAGAGTTCGCCGGCGCTCGCCGGAAATCTGACGAACCAGCTCATCACGCAAGACAAGGTCGATATCCTGCTCGCGGATTCCACCTCCGTAATGACGGCGGCGTCGGTGCCCGTGGCGCGCGATCACAAGATGCTGTTGTGGGACGTCACGGGGTCCAGTCCGAATTTCTTCAGCCCCGACAATCCCTATATCGTGCTGCTCGCGCTGGCGGCGACCGATCGCTACCCGAAGACGATCGCGGATTTCGTCAAGCAGCAGATGCCGAAACTCGGCATCAAATCCGTCGCGCTTCTCTACGTCACCGCCGATTACACGGCGTTCCAGGCGACTGCCGTGCGCAATGCCTTGAAGGAGACGCCGGAGATCAAGGTCGTGTTCGACCGCGGCGTGCCGCAGAACACGAGCGACTATACGGTGTTCGTCAACAACATGTTGGCGGCGAAGCCCGACGCGGTGCTCGAATTCGGCTACCCGGCGAACGAACTGGCCTTCCTGCGTGCGCTCAACGACACCGACTCCAAGTTCAAGTTCCTGTTCACCGGCTACGGGCTCACCGAGCAGAACCTGATCAAGTCGAACGGGCTGGCCGAGCAGCTCCATCACAGCTACGCGCTGGCAGGCCCCGGCTCCTACGAGTTCAAGGTCAATTACGGCTTGAACCGTCACCAGTTCGAGGAAGCCTACGAGCACTGGGTCACCTCGCACAACATCAAGGGCGTCGAGTTCGGCTACAACGCGATCGCGGGATACCAGGCCGGCCTCGTGATCGAGCGCTCGCTCGCCGTCGCCGAGAGCCTCGACCAGCTCGAACTCCGGCGCGCCGCGTTCACGCTGTCCGGCAACCTCGATACGTTGTGCGGGCCCTTCGTGCTCGCGCCCGATGGCTCGCAGAGCGGGGAAATCGCGCCGCTCGGGCAGATCCTGCCGCCGGCCGCGGGCTCGAAGGAGCTCGGGCTCTCAATCGTCTGGCCGGCGGATCTCGCGACCGCGAAACCGATCTACCCTTCGCCGTAGACCGGGCATGCTCCTGTACGCGCTTCTCACGGGGCTGATCTTCGGCCTCTACTTCGCCCTGGTCGGCCTCGGCATGAACCTGGTCTTCGGCGTCATGCGCATCGTCAATCTGGCGCATGGCGACATGCTGATGCTCGGCGCCTTCACGGCGTTCTGGCTGATGAGGGTCGCGGCCGTGAGCCCCGTCATCACGGTGATCGGCACCTTCGTCCTGTTCTTCGTGATCGGACTCCCGGTCTATTACGCCCTCGTCCCGCGCCTCCAGCGCTCGCGCGAGCCCGAGATGCTGTCGCTGATCCTCTTCTTCGGCCTGTCACAGGTGATCGAGGCGATCGTGAGCCTGCTCTTCGGCAACAACGAACGCTCCATCCCGAGCCGCACATTGGGAGGCGGCCCCGTCTCGATCTTCGATCAGACCATCCCGTTCCCGTGGATCTATGCCGCCTGCGTGTCGGTCGTGATCTTCGCGGGCGTCTACCTCTACCTCTACCATACCGGTTTCGGCCGACAGACGAGGGCGATCATGGCACAGCGCGAGGAGGCGGTGACGATCGGCATCGACGTGCACCGCGTCTCGGCGGTCGCCTTCGGGCTCGGCACCGCGCTCGCGGCGGTCGCGGGCGTGTTCGCGCCCTTCATGCTCGGCAGCTTCACGCCCTCGATCGGCGTGCCCATCGACCTCGTATCCTTCGCGGTCGTGGTGATCGGCTCTCTCGGCAACCCGGTCGGGACGATCCTCGGCGGCGCGATCTACGGCGTATGCCTCATGCTGATGCGGACCTACTTCAGCACGCTGGCCGACCTTCTGCCGAACCTCGTGCTGATCGGCGTGCTCCTCGTGCGGCCGACGGGGCTTCTCGGCCGGACCGTCCGGCATGCGTAAGGGTTTCGTCCGCGAGACAGCGCTCGTGCTCCTGCCACTCGTCGTCGTGCTGGCCGTGATGCCGTGGCTCTACAACAACCAGCTTCTCCTCCTGAACATCGTGGTGTTCCTCGTCCTCGCTCAGGGCTTGAACCTCACCTACGGGTTCTCCGGCTATCTGCCGTTCGGCTATGTCGGGTTCTTCGGCGCAGGAGCCTACGGTTTCGCGTTGACGCTCATGCATACGGCCGCGCCTCCCCTCCTGGCGGTGCTGGTCGGAGGGGTCGCGGCGCTTCTCGCGGGCCTGGTGCTCGCACCCTTGCTGCGCCTTCAGGGCGCTTATTTCGGTCTCGCGAGCCTCGCGGCCGCCGAGGCGCTGCGCCACGTGATCGCGAACCAGGACCTCAGCGAGATCACGGGCGGCCCGTACGGCGTCAGGCTCGACGTCCCGTTCCGCCCGGTCCTGACCTATGGCCTCGCCATCGGGATCCTGGTTCTCGTGATGGGGCTCGTCGCTTGGCTGCGCCAATCCCGGTTCGGCCTGAGGCTGCGCGCGGCCCGCGACAACCCGGTCTCTGCCGCGACCGCGGGGATCGACGTCGTGCACGGCCGCTTGGTCGTCTGGCTGGCGAGCGCGACGGCCGCCGGGCTCATCGGCGCGGTCTATGCCTGGAGCGCCCCGACCTTCTTCCCGGAGGCGGTGTTCGATCTGTCCTTCAGCATCTTCGCGATCGTGTTCACGCTTTTCGGCGGGGCCGGAACGCTCGTCGGCCCGGTGATCGGCGTCGTCGTGCTCTACGGCGCCTACAACGTCATCGGCGTGTCGGCGCCAAAGTACTTCCAGCTCGTCTACGGGCTTCTGATCATGGCCCTCGTGCTGTTCTTCCCCGCGGGGCTCGCCTCGCTGGCGGTCCGGAGGAGACGAGATGGCTGACGGGGCGAGAGCCGACACCAGGACGACGCCCCCACCGCCGCTGCTGCGGGTCACCGGCATCGTCAAGCGCTTCGGCGGCTTCACCGCGCTCGACGGGATCGATCTCACGGTCCGCGCGGGCGAGATCGTGGGTCTCATCGGCCCGAACGGGTCGGGCAAGACCACGCTGATCAACGTCGTCAGCGGCCTCCTGAGCGCGAATGCTGGCGAGATCAGCCTCGACGGCCGCTCGTTGACCGGCCTTCCGGCGCATCGCCGCTCCGCTGCGGGCATCGGCCGGACTTTCCAGATCCCGAAGCCGTTCGCGTCTCTGAGCGTGCGGCAGAATCTCGAAGTCGCGGCGCGAGACGGCGTCGACATCGATGCGGTGCTGGCCGATGTCGAGCTCGACCGGCATGCGGCGCGGCCGGTGAGCGACCTCAACAGCGTCAGCCAGAAGCTCCTCGACCTCGCCCGCGCGCTCGTGACACGGCCGACGCTGCTCCTCGTCGACGAACTCGCCTGCGGGCTGAACCCCGTCGAACTCGCCCGCGTGGCGGAGCGATTGCGCGCGCTCGCGGCCGCCGGCATCGGCCTCGTCGTCGTGGAGCACCTGATGAGCTTCATCGACAGCATCACGGACCGCGTCGTCGTGATGAACGCGGGCCGCGAGATCTTCGGGGGACGGCTGCGCGACGCCGTTCAGGATCGCGACGTCGTGGAAGTCTTCCTCGGTGCGCCGGAGCCCGTCGCCGCATGACCGGGCTCCTGCGAACCGAGCGTCTCGAGGCGGGCTACGGCACGATGCAGGTGCTCTGGGGCGTCGATCTCAACGTGTCGGGGAACGAGACCGTCGTGCTGCTCGGCTCGAACGGCGCCGGCAAGACGACCTTCATGAAGTGCCTGATGGGCCTGCTGCCGTCGCGCGCCGGGACCGTGACGTTCCGCGGGGAGGAGATCACGGGGCTTACGACGCGCGCGCGTGTGGAACGCGGCCTGAGCTTCATGTCGGAGCTCGGCATCTTCCCGGACCTGTCGGTCGCGGAGAACATTGATCTCGGGGCCTTGTTCCGGCCGCGCGCCGACGCGAAGCGCCGGGCGGCCGAACTCTTCGAGCTGTTTCCGGTCCTCAAGGAGAAACGCCGTCAGGCCGCCGGAGGGCTCTCGGGCGGGCAGCGCAAGATGCTCGGTATCGCCAAGGCGCTCGCCGCCGAGCCGAAGCTCCTCGTCATGGACGAGCCCTCGGCCGGGCTGTCGCCGCTCTTCGTCGCGACCGTGATCCGGTCGCTCGCGGAATGCCGCGCCGGCGGCCTCTCGCTTCTCATCGCCGAGCAGAACGTCAAGTTCCTGGAACTGGGCGACCGGGTCTTCACGATGGAGGGCGGACGCGTCCATTTCGGCGGCACGCCGGCCGAGATCCAGGCCGACGACGGATTACGACGCGCTTACTTCGGCCTGGGACAGGACGACCATGTTCGCGCCTGATCTCCTCGCCGGCCGCCGGGCCCTCGTGACCGGAGGCGGCACGGGGCTCGGTCGCGCGATCGGACAACGATACCTCGAACTCGGCGCCGATCTCGTGATCTGCGGCCGGCGCACGGCGGTGCTGGACGAGACCGCGACGACCTTTCGGGACGCCCACCCGGCGGCGCGCGTCGACACGATCGGCTGCGATCTCCGCGACCCCGCCCAGGTCGAGGCGATGCTCGACGCGATCTGGCGAGATCGTCCGCTGGACATCCTGGTGAACAACGCGGCCGGCAACTTCCTGGCCCAGAGCCACCGCCTCTCCCACCGGGCGCTCGACGCGGTGCTGGGCGTCGTGCTGCACGGAACCGCCTACGTCACGCTCGGCTGCGGCCGGCGCTGGATCGAGGAAGGCCGCTCCGCCTCCGTCTTGTCCGTTCTGACGCTCTCGGCGCTCTCCGGCGCCGCCTTCACGGTGCCGTCCGCGATGGCGAAGGCGGGCGTACTCGCCATGACGCGGAGCCTCGCGGTCGAGTGGGGTCGCCATGGCATCCGACTCAACGCGGTCGCGCCGGGAGCCTTTCCGACCCCGGGCGCGGCCGCCGGCCTCACGCCTCCGGGCCTCGTCAAGCCGATGCCCGCCGACACGATCCCGATGGCGCGGGTCGGCGAGCACCGGGAACTCGCGGACGTTTGCGCCTTCCTGGTCTCGGACCTTGCCGCCTACCTGACGGGCGACTGCACGGTCGTGGACGGAGGCAAGCGCTGGCTCTCCGGCGCGGCGCAGAGCGACACGGCAGCGCTTCTCGGCTTCGACGATGCCTGGTGGGACGGACTTCGGGCGCGATGATTTTCACGAGGGCGAAAATCGCGCCGCGACGGCGGGCGGACTTGCGGGCGGACGACCGGCAGGCCGATGAACGGGGGCGGAGGACACGTCATGAGTGATCAGCTGAGCGACAGCGCGGAGCGGCTACTCGCCTCCCAGGTCACGCGCGACGTGCTGCGCGCCGCGGAAGGCGGGACGTGGCCGGCCGCGCTCTGGGCGGCGGTCGAGGAAGCCGGTTTCACGGCGGCGCTCCTGCCGGAGGAGAGCGGCGGTTTCGGCGCGTCCGCCGCCGAGGCGTTCGCGATCGTGGGCGCGGCGGCGGCACACGCCGCCCCGATCCCGCTCGCCGAGACGATGCTTGCCGGCCGGCTGCTGGCCGATGCCGGATTGTCGGTGCCGGACGGGGTGCTGACCCTGGCGCCCGTCCGGCGCCGCGAGCAGCTGACACTCACGCTCGACGGCGGCGCCTGGCGCTTGGCGGGCACCGCTACCCGCGTGCCCTGGGGCCGTCAGGCCGCCGCGATCGCGGCCTTGGCGGAGGGACCGGAGGGACCCATGATAGCTTGCGCGTCGGCAGGGACGTTCACGGTGTCCAACGGTCGCAACGTCGCGGGCGAGCCTCGCGACGCCGTCACCTTCGAGGGGGTGGTCGAGGCGGCCACGACGCAGGTCACGATCGAGTATGTCCGGGCGGCGGGTGCCGCGCTCCGGACGGCGCAGATCGCGGGCGCTCTGTCGCGCATCCTGGCCGTCACCACCGCCTATGTCCAGACGCGGGTGCAGTTCGGGCGCCCGATCGGCAAGTTCCAGGCGATCCAGCAGAACATGGCGGTGCTGGCCGGGCAGGCCGCCGCCGCCGGGGCGGCGGCCGATATGGCGGCCGACTCCTTGGCGAATGGCCTCACCGCCTTCGCGGCAGGTGCCGCCAAGGCTCGGGCCGGCGAAGCCGCTAGCCTCGTGGCGGCGCTCTCGCATCAGGCACACGGCGCGATCGGCTTCACGCAGGAATACGAGTTGCACCACCTCACCCGGCGCCTTTGGGCGTGGCGGGACGAGTTCGGAAACGAGGCGGAGTGGAACGAGGTCGTCGGCCGCGCGGCGCTCCGGGCCGGCGGCGACGGGCTCTGGCCCGCCATCACGGCGGCGGCCTGACCATGGCCGGACCGCTGCAGAGCTTCTTCGCGCCGGCCTCCATCGCGATCGTCGGCGCCTCGCCGGAGCGAGCCCGCATCAGGGGCGCCCTGCTCCACTTCATGCGGGCTAACGGCTACGGGGGCCGCATCTACCCCGTCAACCCGAGCTATCACGAGATCGATGGGCTGAGATGCTATCCGAGCGTCGCGGCGATCGGAGAGCCGATCGATCTCGCACTGGTGGCGATCCCGGCGAGCGCCGTGCCGGAGACGTTGGAGGCCTGCGCGGCGGCGGGCGTGCGCAACGCGATCGTGATCTCCTCGGGCTTCGCGGAAGACGAGGCCGCTGCGGGCGACGATCTCCAAGGCCACATCGCGGAACTCGCCCGCCGGACCGGTATGCGCGTCTGCGGGCCGAACGCGGAAGGGTTCTACAACGAGCCGGCCCGCGTCACCGCGACGTTCAGCCCGGCGGTCGAGGACCCGTCCGTCGGCGGACCGCCCGTCTCGTCCGCTCGGATCGGGGTCGTGGCCCAGAGCGGCGGGATCGGGTTCGCGCTCTACAATCGCGGCCGGGCGCTCGGCTTGTCGTTCTCCGTCGTGGTGAGCACCGGCAACGAGGTCGACCTTTCGGCGGCCGATTTTATCCAGCATCTGGCGGAGGATCCGGACACGGACGCGATCCTGCTCTTCCTCGAGAGCATCCGGAACATCGACGGTTTCAAGCAGGCCGTCGAGGCGGCGAGCCGGGCCGGGAAGCCGATCGTCGTCATCAAGGTCGGAGGTACGCAGGCCGGTCAGGCGGCCGCGGCCTCGCACACGGCCAGCATGACCGGGTGGCAGGCCGGCTACGAGGCCCTGTTCCGCCGCTACGGAATCGTGCCGGCGGCCGATCTCGACGAGGCCTTGTCCATCATGGGCGCGCTGATAACGAACCCTCGCGCCGCCGGGAAACGTGTCGGCATCCTCACCGTGTCGGGTGGCGCGGGCGCGCTCGCGGCCGATACGCTGAGCCTCGCGGGCCTCACCGTGCCCGAACTCTCGCCTTCGACCCAGGCCCTGATCCGCGAGTTCATCCCGAGCTACGGCGCGGCCCGCAACCCGGTCGACCTCACGGCCCAAGGCGCACAGGGAGGCGGGACGCTCCGGGCCGCGAACCTGCTCCTCGACGACGATGCGATCGACATCGTGGTGATCGTGACCTCGCTCGCGAACCCGCAACGGGTGACGCTGGACGGTGAGGACCTGAAGGCGCTCGTCGCACGGCAGCGCAAGCCCGTCCTCGTCCACAGCTACACGCTCGCCTCGGATCTCGGGCTGATCACGATGGCGAACGCGGGCGTCGTGGTGATGCGCTCGATGACGCTCCTGGCGACGGCCTGCATGGCGTTGTCGCAGCCACGCCACGGCGTTGCCGGTGCGCAACTCGATCCGTTGCCGAAGAGCGTCGAGTCGCTGCTCGCCGGATCCGGCGCAGTCACCGAGCCCGCCGCGAAGGCGGCGCTGGCGGCCTACGGCATCGCGACCCCGCCGTCCCGGATGGTGAGGACGGAAGAGGACCTCGACCTCGCGGCCGACGCCGTCGGCTTCCCGCTCGCGGTCAAGATCGTCTCGCGGGCGATCACGCACAAGACCGAGGTCGGTGGCGTGCGGCTCGGGATCGGCGATCGCGCAACGCTCCGGGCCGCCTTTCGCGACGTCCTCGCGGCCGCGGCCCGCCACGCGCCCGAAGCCGTCATCGACGGTGTGCTCCTCGAGCGGATGGCCCCAGGCGGCACCGAGATGATCGTGAGCGTGCTCCGCGACCCCGCCGTCGGACCGGTCGTGACGGTCGGCGCGGGCGGGACGCAGGCCGAGCTCTGGCGCGACACGGCGCACCGTCTCGCCCCGGTGGACGAAGGCGAAGCCGCCGCCATGCTCGACGAGCTTCGCAGCGTCGCGCTCCTGAGAGGCTTCAGAGGCGCGCCGCCCGCAGATCGGGTCGCTCTCGCGCGACTCGTCGCCCGCCTATCACGTTTCGGTGCGACCGCGACCCGCGTGAGCGAGATCGAGTTGAATCCGGTGATCGTGCATCCGGACGGGCAAGGCTGCACGATCGCGGACGCCTTGATGGTGCTCGGACAGGACATGACGGAGGCATAAAGCCATGTTGCAGCAAGCGCTCGACTTCACGGCCCCGCCACCCCCTTCCGCCGGGACGGAGAACCTGCGCGCGGAGGTGCGAGACTTTCTCGCGAGCGAATTGGCGGAGAGAACCTCCCAGCAGCGGGCCGCGTCTTGGAGCGGGCGTGATCGCGCCTTCAGCCGAAAGATGGGCGAGCGGGGCTGGATCGGCATGACCTGGCCCAAGCGCTATGGCGGCCACGAGCGCTCGGCGCTCGAGCGCTACGTGGTGCTTGAGGAGATGCTGGCGGCCGGGGCTCCCGTCGGGTTCCACTGGGTGGCCGATCGGCAGAGCGGGCCGAACCTCCTGCGCTACGGGACGGAAGAGCAGCGCGAATCCATTCTACCTCGCATCGTGGCCGGCGAGTGCTCGTTCTGTATCGGGATGAGCGAGCCCGATTCGGGCTCGGATCTCGCGGCCGTGCGGACGCGCGCCCAGCGCGTGCAGGGCGGATGGCTCGTCAACGGCACGAAGGTCTGGACATCGGGCGCGCACGAAGCGGATTACATGATCCTGTTCTGCCGCACCGATACGAAATCCGACGCGGACCGCCACGCCGGAGCGAGCCAGTTCCTGGTCGATCTCGACAAGGCGCGAGGCCACGGCATGACGGTCCGGCCGATCATCGACATGCGTGGCGATCACCATTTCAACGAGGTCGCGATCGAGGATCTATTCCTGCCGGATGACGCCGTTCTCGGCCGGGAAGGCGAGGGGTGGAAGCAGGTAACGGGCGAACTCGCCTTCGAGCGAAGCGGGCCCGATCGCTTCCTCTCGGCTTTCACGCTGCTCGCGGAAGCCGTGCAGGCGCTCGCGCCCGACGCGTCCGAGCGCGCCGCGATCGCGCTCGGCCGGCTGACGAGCCACATCATGGTGCTGCGCCGCTTGTCGCGCTCCGTCGCCGGCATGCTGCAGGCCGGTGACGACCCGGCGCTTCAGGCCGCACTCGTCAAGGACCTCGGCAACGTCCTCGAACAGGAGACCGCCGAGGTCATCCGGCTTCTCGTCGACGTGGAGCCGGAGGACGACGCAACGGAGGACCTGCCGGCGGTGCTCGCTCATCTTGTCATGGCGGCGCCGTCCTTCTCCCTCCGTGGCGGGACGCGGGAGATCCTACGCGGCATGATCGCGAGAGGGTTGGGGCTCAGATGAGCGATGTCGTCGTCACCCGGGAGGGCCGCGTCGGGATCGCAGAGATCAACCGCCCACCGAACAACTTCTTCGACAAGGAGCTGATCGGAGATTTGGCGGAGGCCTTCGACGGGTTCGTCCAGTCCGGCTTGCGTTCGATCGTGCTCTGCGCCGCGGGCAAGAACTT
>CAHJXE010000034.1 GCA_903644085.1 Hyphomicrobiales bacterium | reverse complement strand
TCGACGGCGCGATGCTCGCGAAGCGCCTGTTGCGGAGCGTCCGGGCCGGCTCGCTCGCGACGCTCGACCACGGGACCGGCGTGCCGTTCGCGTCGCTCGTCACGGTGGCGACCGATCCCGGCGGGTCGCCGCTGATCCTGGTCTCGCGGCTCTCGGCCCATACGCAGAACATGGATGCCGATCCGCGCGCCTCGATCCTGCTCGCGGTCTCGGGCAAGGGCGATCCGCTCGCCCATCCGCGGCTCACCGTCTCGGGACGGCTGGAGCTCGCCGAGGGCGAGGCGGTGCGGCGGCGCTTTCTCGCGCGCCACCCCAAGGCCGAGCTCTACGTCGATTTCCCGGACTTCACCTTCCGACGTCTCGTGGTGGAGGCCGGTCACCTGAACGGCGGCTTCGCCAAAGCGGCCCGGCTGACGGCGGCCCAGATGGCGACCGACCTCGACGGGGCCGAACCGCTCCTCCTCGCGGAGGAGGGCGCGGTCGCGCATATGAACGAGGATCATGGCGACGCGATCCGGCTCTACGCGACGCGCCTCGCCGGAGCGCCCGACGCGGAGTGGCGCGCCACGGGGCTCGACCCGGACGGCATGGACCTCGCGGGGCTGGACCTCGCGGGGCTGGACGTCGCGGGGCTGGACCTCACGGCCCGCCTCGTCTTCCCCGAACGTGTCACGGATGCCGGGGCGCTTCGCCGCACGCTGGTCGATCTGGCGGCGAAGGCGCGCGTCCGCGGTTAATACAGCCTCCGCTTATTGCTTGAGTACGCTCGCTCCTATCTTGTATGCGGCGAGATCGATCCCTGAGGGCGCAATCCCCGGGTCTGTCAACAAAATCCGGAGGAAACCTGGTGGACAATATCGGCACACGCAATCCGGCGGCCGGCGCGGAGAGTTTCGGGTTCAGGAACCTGCAGACGGTGTTCTGGAACATGGAAGCCGCGAAGCTCGCCGAGATGGCGGTGGTGCGCGGCGAGGCGAACCTGATCGACGGCGGCGCACTTGCGGCCGATACCGGCAGCCATACCGGCCGCAGCCCGAAGGACAAGTTCGTCGTGCGCGACGAGGCGACCGAGGGCGAGATCTGGTGGGACAATAACGGCGCGATCACGCGCGCCCAGTTCGAGACGCTCCGCGCCGATTTCCTCGCCCATGCCGAGGGCAAGACGCTGTTCGCGCAGGACCTCTATGGCGGGGCCGACCCGGCGCATCGCGTCAGGTCGCGCATCTTCACGGAATACGCCTGGCACTCGCTCTTCATCCGCAACCTGCTGATCCGGCCGGACCGCGACGATCTCACCGGCTACGTGCCCCAGCTCACGATCGTCGACCTGCCGTCCTTCCGGGCGGACCCCGCCCGCCACGGCTGCCGCACCGAGACGGTCGTCGCCTGCGATTTCACCAACAACATCGTGCTGATCGGCGGCTCGTCCTACGCGGGCGAGATGAAGAAGTCGGTCTTCACCTACCTGAACTACGTGCTGCCGAAGAAGGGCGTCGTGCCGATGCACTGCTCGGCGAACGAGGATGCGGCGGGCGACAGCGCGATCTTCTTCGGCCTCTCCGGCACCGGCAAGACGACGCTCTCGGCCGACCCGAACCGCACGCTGATCGGGGACGACGAGCACGGCTGGTCGAAGGGCGGCATCTTCAACTTCGAAGGAGGCTGCTACGCGAAGTGCATCCGCCTCTCGCGCGAGGCCGAGCCGCAGATCTACGACGCGAGCCTGCGCTTCGGCACGGTGCTGGAGAACGTCGTGTTCGACCCCGACACGCGCGTGGTGGATTTCGACGACGAGACGAAGACGGAGAACACCCGCTCCGCCTACCCGCTCGACTTCATCCCGAACGCGTCGCGCACAGGGCGGGGCGGCATCCCCAAGAACATCGTGATGCTGACCGCCGACGCCTTCGGCGTCTTGCCGCCGATCGCGAAATTGACGCCCGCGGAGGCGATGTACCACTTCTTGTCCGGCTACACCGCCAAGGTCGCGGGCACCGAGCGCGGGCTCGTGGGCGTCGAGCCCGAGTTCTCGACCTGCTTCGGCTCGCCGTTCCTGCCGCTGCACCCCTCGATCTACGCGAACCTGCTGCGCGACTTCATCGCCAAGCACAGCGTCGATTGCTGGCTCGTCAACACGGGCTGGACGGGCGGCGGGTACGGGACCGGACGGCGGATGCCGATCCGGGTCACGCGGCGTCTGCTCACCTCCGCGCTCGACGGTTCGCTGGCGAAGAGCGACTACCGGCGCGACCCGTATTTCGGCTTCGCGGTGCCGACCTCGGTGCCGGGCGTCGAGCCGCACATCCTCTATCCGGTGAAGACCTGGGCGGACAAGGCGGCCTTCGCGGAGACCGCCAAGCGGCTGGTCGGGATGTTCGAGACGAACTTCACGCGTTTCGCCGACCACGTCGACGCCGACGTGCGGGCGGCCGCGCCCGCGATGTCGATCGCCGCCTGAGACAAACCGGAACCGCGCCTCTCCGGCGCGGTTCGCCCCCGATGACGAGCCAAGTTCCCACGACAAAGCTCCCGTCCGGCGAGGCCGTGCCCGTGCTGGGGCAGGGCACCTGGAACATGGCCGAGGACCCGGCGCGGCGACGCGACGAGATCGCGGCCCTGCAACTCGGGCTCGATCTCGGCCTCGCGCTCGTCGACACGGCCGAGATGTATGCCGACGGCGCGTCCGAGGAGCTCGTCGGCGAAGCGCTCGGCGGGCGGCGTGACGAGGCCTTCCTGGTCTCGAAGGTGCTGCCCTCGAATGCCGGCCGGCGCGGGACGATCGAGGCCTGCGAGCGCAGTCTCAAACGTCTGCGCACCGACCGGATCGACCTCTACCTGCTGCACTGGCGCGGCGGCGTGCCCCTCGCGGAGACGATCGCGGCTTTCGATCACCTCGTCCAGGCGGGCAAGATCCGCCATTGGGGCGTCAGCAACCTCGACCGCCAAGACATGGCCGAACTGGTAGGCCTGCCCGGAGGGTCGGGCGTCGCGACCGACCAGGTCCTCTACAACCTCACCCGGCGCGGCATCGAGCACGACCTCGAACCGTGGTGCCGCGAGCGGACGATCCCCATCATGGCCTACTCGCCGGTCGAGCAGGGCCGCATGCTGAGCCACACTGCCCTCGCGAAAGTCGGCGCCCGGCACGGCGCCACGCCCGCGCAGGTCGCGCTCGCCTGGATCCTGCGCCGTCCGGGTATGATCGCGATCCCGAAGGCCGGCCGGGCGGAGCATGTGCGTGAGAATCGCGCGGCCCTGGATCTCACGCTGACGCACACCGATCTCGCAGATCTCGATCGCTCGTTCCCGCCGCCTCGCGGGGCGCGTCCGCTGGAAATGCTGTGAGCGTCGCGGACGGGATCGCGGCGAAGCGCGCCCGGCTCGACGCGCTTCGTCCGCTCGCGCGCCAGAGCCTCGCGATCCTCGACAGATGGTTCGACGTCGAACTCACCTACACGTCGAACGCGATCGAGGGCTCGACGTTGACGCGCTCCGAGACGGCGATCGTCCTGGAGAAAGGGATTACGATCGGCGGCCGGCCCCTCAAGGACCACCTCGAAGCGCTCGACCACCGGGACGCACTCGACTTCGTCCGCGTGCTCGCGGGACGCGGCGAGCGGATCCGCGAAGGCGACGTCCGGGAGATCCACCGCCTCGTGCTGGCGCGATCCGCCCCCGACGAGGCAGGTCGATACTCCCCGCATCAGCGCGCCATCGCGGGGTCGCTGGTCCGCTTTCCCGCGCCGATCGAGATTCCGGCCCTGATGACGGCGTGCGCGAGTTGGCTCGGCGAGGCGCCCGACACGCAGGAGACGGCCTTCGAGGCGCATTATCGGCTCGTGACCATCCACCCCTTCACGGACGGGAACGGCCGCTCGGCGAGGCTCCTCATGAACCTGATCCTCATCCGGGCGGGCTACCCGCCCGTCGCGATCGGTCCCGAAGAGCGCGTCGCCTATCTCGACGCGTTGGAGGCGAGGCAGATCGACGGCGTGACCGGGCCTTGGAGCGAACTGATGCTGGCTCGGCTGGACGCGAGCCTGTCGCACTATCTCGATCATCTCTCGCGAGCCCTCGGGACTACGCTCGCATCGGGTCGAACGTAGATGGAGATCCTCGTCGTCGGGGCGGGCGTGGTCGGGCTCGCCTGCGCGCGCACCCTCGCGCGCCGCGGCCACTCGGTCATCGTGGCGGAGCGGGAGGGCGGGATCGGCACGGGCGTGTCCTCCCGCAACAGCGAGGTCATCCATGCCGGGCTGTACTATCCGACCGGGTCGCTCAGGGCGCGCCACTGCGTCGAGGGCCGGCGCATGCTCTACGCGTATTGCGCGGAGCACGGCGTGCCGCACCGGGCCTGCGGGAAGCTCGTGGTGGCGACGAACGACGGCGAACGCGAGAAGATCGAAGGCATCCACCAGCAGGGCGTGACGAACGGGGTGCGGGGCCTGAAGCTCATCGACGGTGCGGTCGCGCGCGCGATGGAGCCGAACCTCGCCTGCCGCACGGCGCTCCTGTCGGAGACGACCGGCATCGTGGACAGCCACGCCCTCATGCTGGCGCTCCAAGGCGACCTGGAGGATGCGGGTGGCGTCGTGGCGCTGAACTCGGCGATCGAAGGCATGACGCCGACCCGCCTCGGCTGGGAGGTCCGCTACGGCGGGGATGAGCCCGGCGCGCTGACGGTCGACGCGGTCGTGAACGCCGCCGGCCTCGGCGCGCAGGCGGTCGCACGGAGCGTCGAGGGCTATCCCCAGGCGCGCGTCCCCCGGCTCGTCTACGCGAAGGGCAACTATTTCGGTTGCACGGGCAAGCCTGCCTTCTCGCGGCTGATCTATCCGGCGCCGGTCGATGGCGGGCTCGGCACGCACCTCACGCTCGATCTCGCAGGGCGCATGCGGTTCGGCCCGGACGTCGAGTGGCTGGACCGCGAAGATTACGAGGTCGATCCGGCGCGTGGCCGAAGCTTCTACGCCTCGATCCGGCGCTACTGGCCGGGGCTGCCCGACGACGTGCTCGTGCCGGACTATTCCGGTATCCGGCCGAAGCTCACCGGGCCCGGCGAGGCCGCGGCCGATTTCATCATCGACGCTCCGGCGGACCACGGCCTCGACGGGCTCGTCAATCTGTTCGGCATCGAGAGCCCGGGTCTGACCTCCGCGATGTCGATCGCCGAGGACGTGGCGGGCCGGCTGGTCGCGGGTTAGCGGGCGCCGACGGTCTCGGGCGCGGCGCCCACGAGACGGCGGGCGGCGGCGGGCGTCATCGCCTCGGAGAACACGAAGCCCTGCGCGTAGTCGCAGCCGAGCTGGTAGAGCTCGATCGCGTCCGATTCCGTCTCCGCACCTTCCGCCACGACGTCCATGCCGAGCTCCTGCGCGAGCTTGACGATGGAGCGCAGGATCACGGGCTTCCCGTGAGCGAGATCCCGCACGAAGCTCTGGTCGATCTTGATCGTGTCGAACGGGAAGCGCTGGAGATAGGACAGCGCCGAATACCCGGTGCCGAAATCGTCGAGCGAGAGGCCGGCCCCGAGATCACGGATGCGGTTCAGGATCTGGGCCGCGTATTCGGGGTTCTCCATCACCAGGCTCTCGGTCAATTCGAGCTTGAGGGAGCCCGGCGCGACGCCGGTGCGCGCCAGCACCGTCTTCAGGTCGTGCAGGAGGTCGTGCTTCAGGAGCTGGCGACTCGAGACGTTCACGGACGCGAAGATCGGCGGATCGACGTCGAGCGCCGCCTGCCAGGCGGCGAGCTCGGTTGCGGCCCGCTCAAGCGCGAAGACGCCGAGATCGACGATCAGCCCCGTCTCCTCCGCGATCGGGATGAAGCTCTGAGGGCTGACGGGGCCGAGGCGGGGATGGTCCCAGCGCAGCAGCGCCTCGAAGCCCGCTATGGTGCGATCCTCGAGCCGGACGATCGGCTGGTAGGCGACCCGGATCTCGCCGCGGTCTATGGCGCGCCTGAGATCGCTGTCGAGCCCCGTGCGATCGTTGCGCCTTTGCTGGCGCATGCCGGGCTGGAAGGCCACCACCTGATCGCCGCCGAGGCGCTTCGCGTGGGTCAGCGCGAGCTGCGCGCTCTTCAGGAAATCGTCTCCCTTCGCGGTCAGAGCGGGGTCGTGCCGCGCGACGCCGACCGAGCCGGTCAGGAAGATCTCGCGCTCGGCGTAGGTGATCGGCGTCGAGATGGTCTGGCGGATGAGGTCGGCCAGCGCGTCGATCCGCTCCTCGTCCCGCTCCGAGACGATGATCGCCGCGAACTCGTCGCCCGCGACCCGCGCCAGCGTGTCCTGCGGCCGGAGCAGGCGGCCGACCCGACGCGACAGCGTGAGAAGGATCTGGTCGCCGGCCGCGTGTCCCACCGACTCGTTGACACGCTTGAACCGGTCGAGGTCGAAGGCGAACAGCGTCGGGCGCAGGTCTCCGGTCGCCTCGGCGTTGGTGAGCGCCGCGTCCAGCCGGTCCAGGAAGAGCTGCCGGTTGGGGAGCCCCGTGAGGTTGTCGTGCACGGCGTCGTGGAGGAGGCGGTCCTCCGCGGTCTTCATCTCCGTCACGTCCGCGACGGTCCCGACGATCCGCACCACCTCGCCGTCCTGGCCGATGACCGGGCGCGCCTTGAGGCGGAACCAGTGATAGGCTCCGGCCGCGGCCCGCAGGCGGAAGTCGTGCGTCAGCCGGCCACGCCGGTTCTCGATCACCGCGTCGAGTGCGGCCTGGAGCCGGTCCCGGTCGAAGCTGTGGACGGCCTCGATCCAGTCGGCCGCACCGCCGCCGAGCGCGCCCTGCTTCAGCGCGAGTCCCTGTTCGAGCTCGGGCGAGACGAAGACGCGGTCTCCGACCGTGTCCCAGTCGAACACCGCGTCGCCCGATCCCGAGAGCGCCAGCGCACGCCGCTCCGTGTCGCCCCCGAGCCCGACCGGCAGCCCCCCGCCCTGGAAGGCGTGCTGCATGACCGTGAAGCCGATGAGCATGACGATCAGCACGAGCCCGCCGACGAGGGCGGGCTGCACGAGATCCGTGCCGAGGCGTCCCATCACGGTCAGCCCGGCGGCGGAGACCCAGGCGACGAGCAGCATCCAGGTCGGGACGAGCAGGATGGCACGATCGAACCCGTGCAGCGCCAGGTGCACGATCAGGATCAGGCCTACGGCCGCGAGCGCCGCGATCGAGATGCGGGCGACGCCCGCCGCGACCGGCGGATTGACGACCGCGAGGCCGACGAGCGCCGCGAGGAACACGAACCAGAAGAGCGTCACGCGCCCGTAGCGCACGTGCCAGCGGCTGAGGTTGAGGTAGGCGAAGAGGAATACGAGGAGGGCTGCGGCGAGGACCGCCTCCGCGCCGGCCCGGTAGATGCGCTCGGCCGCCTCGGGCAGCGTGAAGATCCGCTGGAAGAAGCCGAAATCGATGCACGCGTAAGCGAGCACCGACCAGGCGAGCGCCGCGGCTGCGGGGAAGACCAGGGCGCCCTTGACCACGAACACGACCGTGAGAAAGAGCGCGAGCAGCCCTGCGATGCCGATGATGATGCCCTTGTAGAGCGTCAGGCCGTTGACCTTCTGCTTGTAGGCGTCCGCCTCCCACAGATAGACTTGGCCCACATCTTTCGCGGCGAGCTCGGCCACGAAAGTGATCGTCGTGCCGGGGTTCAGCGTGATCTGGAACAGGTCGGCATCCGGGCTCGCCTCCGCCTCCGGCTGGTCTCCCTCGCTCGCCGTGATGGCGGCGATCCGCCTGGACCCGAGATCGGGCCACACGACGCCTGATCCCGAGAGGCGGAAATGGGGCGCGACGAGCAGTCGCTCGATGACCTCGTCGGACGAGTTCGTGAGCGCGAAAGCGATCCAGTCAGGCCGGGAGCCCGCCTCGCGCGCCTTCACGGCGATGCGCCGCACGATGCCGTCGCGGCTCGGCGCGGTCGAGAGCTGCACGAGGTCGCCGTCCGAGCCCGGCCGCTCGATCATCGGGGTGAGGTCGATCGCGGTCGAATCCGGCTGGACCCGCACCGCCTCGACCGCGCGGGCACCGGGCGACGCGCAGATCGTCATCGCGGATACGATCAGGATCGCGAAGGCGTGGGAGAGGGTACGCAAGGAGATGAAGGGCTTCCGGCTTTCGGATCGGGGCGACCGGCGTGCCTCACTAGCACGGTCAAGCTTATGGGCAAGGCGGAGGGGCCTAGGCGACGACCTCGCGTCCCGGTCGCTGCTCCTCGCCGATCTTTGAGGCTGAAACGAGGAGCCGCTACGGAGGGAGCGTCGCGAGGCCGCCGAACAGGTCCCATTTCCCCCAGCACGAGCCGCAGGCCGGGTCGCGATCCGATGGGGCCCCGTAGACGACGAGCGCAGGGCCGCGGGCGAGCTCGCCCGCCGGGGAGCCCGCGATACCGACGTTATGCGCGAACCGGTCGAAGCAGCCCTCGCCGCAGAGCGTCGTCGGCGCGCTCCAGCCGCGCCCGTCGCGCGAGCGGCGCAGGGCGAGCACCGAGGTGCCGGTATGCGGTGCCACGATCTCGATCATCGCGTAGCCGCCCCGCTCCGAATCGCGCTTGACGTCGACGGACGAGGCGCCCGCGACGTTGGTGGGCGAGGCGGGCGGCCAGCGCGTCGGGTCCCGGCTCCTCGCCTCGAAGATGCGCGCACACGGCGTCCCGCAGCCGCTGTCGTCCGTGTACCAGAGGCCGAGCCCCTCGCGCCGCAGGACGACGCTCGTCTGGCCGGCCCCGTAGAACCCCGTATCGTCGGGGTGGGACCGCGCCGGCGCGATCACGACCGCGGGGTCGGCGGCGTCCGTCTCCCACGTGCCGCGGCGCGTCCACTTCGCGTAAGGGCCCTCGATCGCGTCGCCTCGGGCGAGGAAGATCGCGGTCCCGACATTCAGCGGGTTGCCCGAGTAGAACAGGTACCAATAGGGGTGCGCGTCTGCAGGTGCCTGGTAGCGCACGAGCGACGGGTCGCAGGCCGCCCGCTCACCGGTCTCGTCGGTTCCCGCCATCGCGACGGCCGGCACGCTCCAGGTCCGTCCCCCGTCGTCGGAGCGGGCATAGCGTATGTGGTCCCAGATGCCCGGCCGGCCGTAGCTGCAGAACAGCATGTGGACGGTGCCGCCGTCGCGGATCATGGCCGGCGCGTAGGCGTAGCCGTAGCGGTACTCGCGCGACGAGATCAGTCGTCCGAGATCCGTGTACGGCGTCTGCGCCGGGGCGGAGACGACCATCAGCATGAGGCTCGCGAGAGCTGCCGCGAACGGCTTCATCACGCTCCGAGACCCGCCGCGATGCGTCCGAGCGTCGGCAACGCGCGGATCGGCCCGATGGCCGCGAGCGTCGGCGAACCTGCAAGCGCGGCGCGTCCCGCCTCGCGGACCTCGTCAACCGTGACCGCGTCGACATGCGTGACGGTCTCCTCGGGCGGGATCACCCGGCCCCAGGCGAGGAGCTGGCGCGCCGCGCGTTCGATGCGCCCGCCGGGCGTCTCGAGCGAGGCCAGCATCGCGACCTTGAGCTGCGCCTTGGCGCGGGAGAGCTCGTCCGGCTGGAGTGTCGCGGCGGTCTCGCGCGCCATCCGCACCGAGACCTCGACCAGTTCGGCGAGGTCGCCCGCCGCCGTGCCGGCCCCGATGCCGAACAGCCCGCAATCGGTGAAGGGCCAGTGAAAGGCGTCGATCGAGTAGGCGAGCCCGCGCGTCTCGCGCACCTCGTGCCAGAGCCGGGACGTGAGCCCGCCGCCGAGCGCGTGGGCGAACATGTGGGTCGCGAAATAGGCGGGGTCGCGGAACGAGACGCCCGGCAGGCCGATGACGACGTTCGCCTGTTCGAGCTTGCGCCTGAGCCGCCGCTCCCCGCCCCGGTAGGCGGCGGCGTCGAGGCTTGGCGGCGTGACGGGCGCGAGTCCGCCGAGCGCCGCCTCCGCGGCCTCGACGAGCCTGTCGTGGTCGATCGCGCCGGCCGCCGCCAGCACCATCCGGTCCGGCCCGTACTGGCGCGCCATGAAGGCCCGGATCATGCCGGCGTCGAAGCGCTCGATCGTGTCCGGCCGCCCCAGGATCGGCCGGCCGATCGCCTGGCCGGCGAAGGCCACCTCCATGAAGGCGTCGGTCACGACGTCGTCCGGCGAGTCCTCCACGGAGGCGAATTCCTGGAGGATGACGTTCTTCTCCCGCGCGAGTTCGCCTGGATCGAAGAGCGAGTTCGTCAGGATGTCGCCCAAGACGTCGACCGCGAGGCCCACGTCCTCCGCCAGCACGCGGGCCGAGTAGCTCGTGAACTCGGTCGAGGTCGCGGCGTTGATCTCGCCGCCGACATCCTCGACATCCTCCGCGATGCGCCGCGCGCTGCGCCGCCCGGTGCCCTTGAACGCCATGTGCTCGATGAGGTGCGACAGCCCGTGCTCGTCCTCGCGCTCGTGGCGAGAGCCCGCCGCGACCCACACGCCGACGGTCGCGGTGCGGATGCCCGGGATCGACTCGGTCGCGACCGTCAGGCCGTTCGCGAGCCGCGAGAGCCGGACACCCGCCTCGTCCACGACGCCGCTCACGCGGCCTGTCCGGTGACGGCGCGCGCCTCGCGGCGGATGTGGCGCTCGACGACCGAGACGTCGTTCGGCAGGACGACCGTGCGTTCGCGGCGGTGCATCAGGTCGGCCAAGTGGGGCGGCAGTTCCGCACGCTGCCCCGTGGCGGCGAGGACCGCGTCCGGAAACTTCGCCGGGTGCGCGGTCGCGAGCGCCACGACCGGCGTGCCGGGATTGTCGGCTAGGCGGCGCCTCGCCGCCCGCGTGCCGATCGCGGTATGCGGGTCGAGAAGGTAGCGCGTCGTCGCCCAGGTCCGCGCCATCTCGTCCGCGACTTCGGGCTCGGGCACCGCCGCGGCCTCGAACTCGCGCCGGATCGCGGCGAGCGGGGAGGGGGCGATCTCGAACGCGCCGGATTGCGTGAGCCCCGCCATCATGCGCCGGACGGCCGCCGGGTCGCGGCCATGTGCCTCGAAGAGCAGCCGCTCGAAATTCGACGAGACCTGGATGTCCATCGAGGGCGAGGTCGTGGGCACGACGCCCCGCACCTCGTAGCGGCCCGTCTGGAGCGTGCGCGCCAGGATGTCGTTCGCGTTCGTCGCGATGGTGAGCGCCTCGAGCGGCAGACCCATCCGCTTCGCGACCCATCCGGCCAGCACGTCGCCGAAATTGCCCGTCGGCACCGCGAACGAGACCGGTCGGCCGGGTCCGCCCAGCGCCACGGCGGCGGTGAAGTAGTACACGGCCTGCGCGGCGACGCGGGCCCAGTTGATGGAGTTGACCCCCGACAGCTGCATCTCGTCCCGGAAGGCCGCGTGGCCGAACATCGCCTTCAGCATGGCCTGCGCGTCGTCGAAGGTCCCCTCGATCGCGATCGCGTGGACGTTGTGCGCGTCGAGCGTCGTCATCTGGCGGCGCTGCACCTCGGACACCCGGCCATGCGGGTAGAGGATGAAGACGTCGACGCGCGACGATCCCGCGAAAGCGGACGCGGCCGCGCTGCCCGTGTCGCCGGATGTCGCGCCCACGATCGTGGCGCGCTGCCCGCGTGCGGCCAGGACATGGTCCATCATGCGGCCGAGAAGCTGCATCGCGACGTCCTTGAAGGCGAGCGTCGGGCCGTGGAAGAGTTCCTGCACGAAGAGGTTGTCGGCGATCTGCACGAGGGGGCAGACGGACGGATGGCGAAACGTCGAGTAGGATTCCGCGATCATCGCGTGCAACGCGTCGGGCGCGACCGCGTCGCCGACGAGCCGCGACAGTACCGCTTCGGCGACTTCGGCGTAGGGTCGTCCGGCGAAACCCGCGATCTCCGCGGCCGGGATCACAGGCCAGCTCTCGGGCACGTATAATCCGCCGTCGCGCGCGAGCCCGGCGAGCAGCGCGTCCGCGAAGCCGAGGGCCGGCGCGTCGCCGCGGGTTGAGATATGAAGCACGGACGAGACCTTTCGATGTCTGCCTCTCTACCCCATCGCGGTACGATGTGGGAGCCGGCCGCGCTCCACGCTTTTTGGGACCACTCAGCAACCATTCAGGGTGGGACGGCGTATCTGTCACGAGCCCGGTTCGACAGCCATTCTGGCGCGTTCGGGGTGTATGGGAGAACGAATATGCGATCGACTCTATCTGCGATCATCGTGGCGGCTGGTCTCGCCGTCCTCGGAAGCGCGGCCCAAGCCGCCCCGGTCGCGCCTGCACCCCTCGGTGTCGCCCAGGACGGCGGTGTCGTGCAGGTGCAGATGATGCGCGGCGAGCGCCGGATGATGCGCCATCGCATGATGCGTCGTCACATGATGCGCCGCCGGATGATGCGTCGCGGCATGTGATCCGCTTCGGAGGCGGGCCGCGAGGCTCGCCTCCACCTATCCGGCGCGGCGTGACAGCCCCGGATCGTGCGTGCCGGGCCCATGGTCATCGCGTCGACCGGCTTCCGTTGACTCCTCTGATCCCAAGCGCTTCGCCGCGTAGACCGCGAAGACGCCCGCCAAGGCGGCCGCGAGCCCGAACCACGTGATCGCGTAGCCCAGATGGTTGTTCGGAAGTGTAAGCTGGGTTTGCCCGCCGCGAGGCCATCCGCCCGGGTTCGGAGCAGCGTCCGCATCGACGTAGAATGGCGCGGCGTGCTCAAGCCTGGCTGCCTCAGCCATCTGGCCGAGGTCCCGCACGAACCACTCGGCCTTCGCGGGATCGTTCTCGGGCACGAAGGCACCACGTCGCTCCGGCGCGCGCACCAGGCCCGTCACTTCGACCCGGCCCTCGGCTTGGCCGTCTGTTCGGCGTCTGGGATCGCGCAGATCCGTCGGCACGAAGCCGCGATTGATCATGACGGTCGCGCCTTCGGCCAATCGCAGCGGCGTGAAGACGTAGTAACCCTGTAACCCGTCGCCCCGCCGATCCTCGGCCAGCCCGTGCACGGGGATCTCGCGATCGTGGAGGAAGACCCCGGACAATTGAACGCGGCGGAACTCGTCGCTCGCCGCGTCCCAGGTCGGCCACATGGCCTGCGGGACGATCGCACCGGGCGCCTCGTGCGCCCGGTCCGCGATCGCGCCGAGCAGGCCTTCCTTCCAGGCCTTTCGCTCGATCTGCCAGGATCCGAGCCCGATGAGGATCGCGAGCCCGACCAGGGTGATGGCGGCGGGCAGGACCAGCCCGCGCCAACGCCCGCGCTGCATCGTGCCGACGTTCACTGCTTGATGCGTCCCTCGGCCGCCTTGTTCGCGAATTGCAGGCCGATGAGGAGACCCTTGGCGGGTCGGACGAGCCCCATGCTGAGCAGGATCGTGAACGGGATCCAGAGCATCATATGCACCCAGATCGGGGGCTCGAAGGTGAACTCGACCCACATCGCGAGGCCGACGACCACGATACCCACGAGGCTCATCACGAAGAAGGCCGGCCCGTCGCCCGAATCGATGAAGGTGAAGTCGAGATGGCAAACCTCGCATTCGGGTCGGACCGTGAGATAGCCGTCGAAGAGCCGCCCCTGCCCACAGCGCGGACAGCGTCCCCGCAATCCTGTCGAGACGGGCGATTGGGGTGCGCGGGCATAGGCCAATGATGGAGTCCGTTCGGAGCGGAGCGTCGCCTGGCCGACAGGTGGTGCTCCCGGTCCGGGATGTCGAGCGTTCAAACGAGAAGGGCGGCCGAAGCCGCCCCGTCGATCTCCTCGACCAGTGGATCAGCCGGCGGCTGCTTCCGCGCCCGACCCCCACACGTAGATGGCGGCGAACAGGAACAGCCACACCACGTCGACGAAGTGCCAGTACCAGGCGGCGAACTCGAAACCGAGATGCTGGGTCGTGGTGAACTGGTTGTCGTAGGCGCGCCATAGGCACACCGCGAGGAAGATCGTGCCGACGAGGACGTGGAAACCGTGGAAGCCCGTCGCCATGAAGAACGTGGCGCCGTAGATGTGGCCGGAGAAGCCGAAGGCCGCGTGGCTGTACTCGATCCCCTGGCAGACCGAGAACAGGGCCCCGAGCCCGATGGTGAGCGCGAGCCCCTGCAGCAATCCCTTCCGGTCGCCCTCGATCAGCGCGTGGTGCGCCCAGGTCACCGTCGTGCCCGAGGTCAGCAGGATCAGCGTGTTGAGGAGCGGCAGGTGCCAGGGATCGAAGGTCTCGATGCCCTTCGGCGGCCATGCCTCCACGAGGGCCGAGCGGGCGTACTGGATCGGATCGTTCGGGTAGAGCGCGGCGTCGAAATAGGCCCAGAACCACGCGACGAAGAACATGACCTCGGAGGCGATGAACATCATCATGCCGTAGCGATGGCTGATCTGCACGACGCGGGTATGGTGGTGGCCGGGGCCGGCCTCGCGCGCGACGTCGCTCCACCAGCTGATCATCACGTAGATGATCCCGAGCACGCCCGCTCCGAATACGTAGGGCCCGGGCTTCAGCCCGGCGATCGGCAACGCCTTCATCGTCAGGACGAGGCCGACCATCATCACGAAGGCCGAGAACGAGCCGATGATCGGCCACGGGCTCGGGTCGACGAGGTGGTAGTCGTGCTTGATCTCTGCGGCCTCGGCCATTCCCGGTCTCTCTCAGTTCCTCGGTGACGTTACGACGCCGTGACGAGCCTTGTCACGCCGGCCTCAAAGCTTCCGTCTCGACTCGCCCGCGGCAGCGGACGTGACCGGCTGCCCGTTCCGAGACGCGAAGTAGGTGTAGGACAGCGTGATGGAATTCAGCGTGTCGAGGTTGTGGTCCGTCACCAGCGACGGATCGACGTAGAAGACCACCGGAAATTCCATGCTCTCGCCCGACTTCAGCGTCTGCTCCTGGAAGCAGAAACACTTCATCTTGACGAAATAGGCTCCGGCTTGGCCCGGCTGCACGTTGTAGGCCGCGACGCCCGTCGAGGCATGTTCGCCCTCGTTCTTCACCTTGAAGAAGACAGTCTGCGTCTCGCCGACCGCAATGTCGATCTCGGCCGTCTCGGGTGTGAAGCTCCACTCGAAGCCGGGCGCGACGTTCGTGTCGAACCGGACGGAGACGTGGCGGCCCAGCACCTCGCCCGCCGCCGTGTCCGACACGAGCGGTGTGCCGTCATAGCCCGTCGCCTTGCAGAAGATGTTGTAGAGCGGCACCGACGCATAGGCGGCACCCACCATGGCGGCCGCGAAGGCGAGGCACGCGACGCCCGTGGTGCGGATGCCGCGCGCGATGGCGTCGGCCTTGATTTGCGGATCGAAGGACATCACAGCGGCCTGTTCAGCACCTGAGGACCCATCTTCACGATCGTGACCACGAAGAACATCAGCACCATGAATCCGAGCGCGAGTCCGATCGCGATCGAGCGGGCGCGCTGGCGCTTCAGTTCGGCCGGCGTGAGCTGGCGAATTGGGAGGAGATCGGCCATCACGCCCATCCCGGGATGGCGCGAAACAGGCCGAAGCCGTGCTCCGCGAGGAGCGCCGTAAACAGCAGCATCAGGTAGAGGATCGAGAACCCGAACAGCTCCATCGCGGCCTTCGCGGCGACGTCGCCCTCACGGCGTACGAAAACCTTCAGCGCCAACGCCAGCATGCCGGCGCCGGACAGGACCGACACGATCGCGTAGACGAGCCCGCCGAAACCGAGCAGCACGGGCAGGAGCGCGAAGGGCACGAGGACCAGCGTGTAGGCCAGGATGTGGCGCCGCGTGACGTCCGGGCCCCTCACGTTCGGCATCATGGGGATACCGGCGCGAGCGTAGTCGCCCGACTTCACGAGCGCCAGCGCCCAGAAGTGCGGTGGCGTCCACAGGAAGATGATGGCGCAGAGCACGAGGCTCGCGACACCGACCGAGCCGGTCACGGCGGCGTCGCCGACGACGGGCGGCAAAGCGCCCGCGAAGCCCCCGATGACGATGTTCTGCACCGTCCAACGCTTCAGGCCCATCGAGTACACGACGACGTAGAACGCGATCGTGAAGGCCAGGAGCGCGGCCGCGAGCACGTTCGCCACGAGGCCGAGCGTGATGACGGAGCCGACCGAGAGCGTCACCCCGAACGCGAGCGCCTCATCGCGCGTGATCTTGCCGGCCGGGATCGGCCGGGTGCGGGTCCGCGACATCACGGCGTCGATATCGGAATCCCACCACATGTTGAGGCAGCCCGACGCGCCCGCCCCGACCGCGATCATCAGGAGGGATGCCGCCGCGATGATGGGGTTCGCGGCGGAATGCGTCACCACCATGCCGACGAGCGCCGTGAAAACGACCAGCACCATGACGCGCGGCTTGAGGAGTGCGAAGTAGTCCGCGACCTCGCCGGCCGGAGATCCGGCCGCCACGGTATCGAGGTCATGGCCCTCGTAGACATTCGTCAGTGTGGTCATCTGTCCATCTCCGCGCGGAGCGCGGACCCAATCGCGTCAGGCGGGCGGCTTGGGAGCCGC
>CAHJXE010000033.1 GCA_903644085.1 Hyphomicrobiales bacterium | reverse complement strand
TCGCCCGCGCGGGCACGCTGCTCCAGCGTCACACGCCGCGTGCCGAGATCGCGGGCGCGCGGGCGCGGCTCAAGGGGCTCGCGGCACAGCCGCGTGCGCATCTGATCCGGGAGATCGCCGCGCGCCGCGAGCGTCTCGGCCGGCTGGGCGAGAGCCTCCGGGCCAATCGCGAGCGCATCGTGCTCGTCGAACGCGACCGCCTCGTGCAATGCCGTCTCAAGCTCGGCAGCCTGGCCGATCAGGTCCGGCGCGGGTTCGAGAGGGCGCTGGCGACGCGTCGTGCCCGCGTGGTCGCGGCGGGCGACCTTCTCCTCAGCGTGTCGTACCGGTCCGTCCTCCAGCGCGGCTACGCGCTGGTGCGGGGGCCGGACGACGCGCCGGTCGGGCGCGCGTCCGCGCTGACGGCGGGGGATGCGGTCTCGATCGAGTTCGCGGACGGGCGGCGTCGCGCGCTGATCGAGGGCGTGCGGCCGAAACGCAGGGCCGGACCCCTTGTCCAGGCGAGCCTGTTCGACCATTGAGCGTGTGGGGTCGGCGACAGGCGATGAACAAGTTCGACACGGGCGGCGAAGCCGTCATCGAGTACCGCGATTCGAACATCCGCGTGATCCGGGCCGGCCGCTTCGTGCTTTGCGCCGTCACGGGCGAGACGATCCCGCTCGAGGAGCTCAAATACTGGAGCGTCGAGCGCCAGGAGCCCTACGTGTCGCCCCAGGCCGTGCTGCAGAGGCTCGGCATGCCGCAGCCGAAGACCCTCTGAGAGGGATGCCGCGAGGCGGACGCGCCCGAGGCATAGTCCCCCATCGTTAGAAAATTCAAACGGCTTCTCGGTTTATTAACCGGATTCCGCGACTTCTCGTACTCGACGCGGACCGAAGACGGTTCGCACGCTCAGCGGCCGCCCCGGCGTCTCGCAAAGCTCTGAACGAGGGTCGAAGGGCGTGGACATGGCATCGACGGCGAGCGCCGGGACACGCGCCAAACGGCCGAGCCGGCGCACCATGAAGACGCTGCTCCAGCCGGTCGGGCTCGATGCCGCCGAGACCGTGGAGCTGCCGGCCCAACTCGGCCTCAAGGAGGCCGGCGAACTGCGCCAGCAACTGCTCTCGCTCCGCGGCCGGATGGTCGACCTCGACGCCTCCAAGGTCGAGCGCTTCGGCGGCGTCGCCTTCCAGGTCCTGCTCTCGGCCCGCGCGACGTGGCGGCAGGACGGCCAGCGCTTCCGGCTGGTCGAGACGTCCGACGCGATGGGCCGAGCCCTCGCGATGCTCGGCGCTCCATCCTTCAACACCAGTGACGCATTCACGGGAGCAATCCGTTGAGCAAGACAGTTCTGACCGTCGATGATTCGAAGAGCATGCGCGAACTCCTCAAGCTCGCGCTCTCCTCCCAGGGTTTCTCCGTCTCCCAGGCCGTGGACGGCGTGCACGGCCTCGAGGTGCTGCGCGAGCAGGCCCCGCCCGACGTGATCATCACCGACATCAACATGCCGCGCATGAACGGGTTCGAGTTCATCGAGGGCGTGCGCAGCACGGACGCCTACCGGACGATCCCGATCCTCGTCCTCACGACCGAGAGCGACGCGGAGAAGAAGGCCCGCGCCCGCAAGGCCGGCGCGACCGGCTGGATTGTGAAGCCCTTCGACGCCGCCAAGCTCGCCGACGCGATCCGCCGCGTTTCGATCTGAGGATTCAAGCCGTGAGCCAGGACGTCGATCCGCTTCTCGAGATCAAGCAGACATTCTTCCAGGAATGCGACGAGCTCTTGGGCGACCTCGAGCGCGGGCTCATGGCGATCGAAGGCGGCGACCACGATGCCGAGACGATCAACCTCGTGTTCCGCGCCGTCCACTCGATCAAGGGCGGGGCCGGCGCGTTCGGTCTCGACGCCCTGGTGCGCTTCGCCCACGTGTTCGAGGGGACGCTGGAAGAGCTCCGCTCCGGCACGCTGCAACCCAACGCCAACCTCGTGAAGGCGATGCTGGTCGCGGCCGACCTCCTAGCCGACCTCGTGCGCGAGGCGCGGGGCGGCGCGTCCGTCGACCCGTCGCGCAGCATCGCGGTAACCGAGCGACTGCGTCACGCGGCGTTCGAACCGGCACTTCCGACGGCCGCGGCCGAGACCGGCGACGACGTGACGGCGGCGGCTCCCTCGCACCCCCCCGTTCAGGACGACCCCTTCGGGCTCGGCTTCCAGCCCGTCGTCATCTCCTTCGACCTGGAATCCGAGCCGGAGCCCGAGCCCGCCGCCCAGGCGACCTGGATCGTCGATTTCCGGCCCGCCGCCTCGTTCTACGCCCGAGCCAGCGAGCCGCTGATCCTCCTGCGGGAACTCTCCGCGATCGGGACCGCCACGGTCGAGCTCGACGAGACCGGCATCCCGCTCCTAGACGCGCTGGAACTCGAGGACGGCTATCTCGGCTGGACCGTGCAGGTCGTCACCGATCAGGACCGTGCCGCGATCCAGGACGTGTTCAGCTTCGTCGAGGACGATTGCGCGCCGACGATCCGGTCTGCCGACGCGGTCGCCGCGCCGGCCAAACCCGGCCCGCCCGCGGTCGCCCGGATGGTCGAGCAGATCGTGCAGACTTTCCCGGCCGCGCCCCCGCCCGTTCCGGACACCGCGCCCGGGTCCGGCACCGTCACGCCGTTCCCCGTCCAGGCGGTGGCGCCGTCCCCGATCGCGGAGGATCCCCAGGCCGCCAAGCAGGCGGCCGCCCCGCAATCGATCCGTGTCGAGCTCGACCGCATCGACCGGCTCGTCGACATCGTGGGCGAGCTCGTCATCAATCAGGCGATGCTCGCGCAGAGCATATCCGAATCCGGCATGGGCCGAGCCTCCGCGGTCGTGAAGGGGCTGGAGGAGCTCGAGCACCTCACGCGCGACATGCAGGAGAGCGTGATGGCGATCCGCGCGCAGCCCGTGCGCTCGGTCTTCCAGCGCATGCCGCGCCTCGTCCGCGAGGTCGCCGCGATGGTCTCGAAGGAAGCCCGCCTCATCACGGAAGGCGAGGGCACCGAGGTCGACAAGACGGTGATCGAGCGGCTGTCCGACCCGATCACGCACATGATCCGCAACGCGATCGACCACGGACTCGAAGCGCCCGCCGACCGCGTCGCGGCCGGCAAGGTCGCCGAGGGCACCGTGCGCCTGTCGGCGGCGCATCGCAGCGGCCGGATCGTGATCGAGGTGGGCGACGACGGCCGCGGCATCAATCGCGAGCGCGTGCGCGCCATCGCGATCGCGAAGGGGCTGATCTCGCCCGAGGCGCAGCTCAACGACGAAGAGATCGACAACCTCATCTTCCTGCCGGGCTTCTCGACCGCCGCCCAGGTCTCCGACATCTCGGGACGCGGCGTCGGCATGGACATCGTGCGGAGCTCCATCCTGGCGCTCGGGGGCCGCATCTCGATCGCGTCCCGTCCGGGCCACGGGTCGACCTTCACGCTGAGCCTGCCGCTGACGCTGGCCGTTCTCGACGGCATGGTGGTGACGATCGCCGGCCAGACCCTCGTCATACCGCTGACGGCCGTCGTCGAGACGCTCCAGCCGAAATCGTCGAACATCCGCTGGATGGGCCCCGACGCCCCGCTCGTGGTGATGCGCGACAGCTACATCCCGCTCCTCGATGTCGGCCACCGCCTCGGCTACCGGGCGGAGCCGCTCCAGCCCACCTCCGGCGTCGTTCTCCTCGTCGAGGTCGGCAACGGCAATCGCATGGCTCTCCTCGTGGACGCGATCCAGGGGCAGCGCCAGGTCGTGATCAAGAGCCTGGAGGCGAACTACGGGGCGGTCGAGGGGATCGCGGCCGCGACCATCCTGGGCGACGGCCGGATCGCCCTCATCCTCGACGTGGAGGCCGTCTCCGCCATGCCGCAATCCGACGCGATGGGTCAGGCCCCGCTGCGTCTGGCGGTCGGCTGAGACCGGGGCCGGGCGACGCCATGACCCCGCACCGGTCGGACACCAAGCTTGCGGCCAAAGACTCCGCGCATGAGGGCGGCGAATACGCCCTCACCTGGGAGGATTTCCGCACGATCCAGGCGACCCTGCACGAGGACGCAGGGATCGCGCTCGACGACAGCAAGGTGCCGCTCGTCTACTCGCGACTGGCCAAGCGGCTGAGGGCGCTCGGACTCGAGAACTTCCGCGACTATTGCGGGCTCATCCTCTCGCAGGGCGGCGGCGACGAGCGCCAGCGCATGCTGGCGGCGCTCACCACGAACGTCACCCGCTTCTTCCGGGAGCCGCACCATTTCGACCATCTGCGCACGCGGCTGCTACCCAAGCTGATCGCGGACGCGGAGCGCGGCGCGCCCGTCCGCATCTGGTCGGCGGGCTGCTCGACGGGCCAAGAGCCCTACTCGATCGCGCTCACCATCCTGTCGCTGCAGCCCAAGGCCGCGAACCTCGACTTGCGCATCCTGGCCTCCGACATCGACCCGAACGTGCTCGCGGTCGCGCGTGCCGGCCAGTACCCGGACGACCTCGTGGACGAGATCCCGAGAGACATGCGCTCGCGCTGGATGGGCCGCGCGGACGCGCGCTCGGCGCGCGCCGGGTGGCAGATGGGCGAGGACGTGCGCGAACTCGTGCGCTTCCGCGAGCTGAACCTGAACGGCACGTGGCCGATGAAGCGGCCGTTCCAGATCATCTTCTGCCGCAACGTCGTGATCTACTTCAACGAGGCCACGCAGGCGAAGATCTGGGCGCGGTTCGCGGACAGCCTGACGCCTGCCGGATCGCTGTTCATCGGACATTCCGAACGCGTCAGCGGGCCCGCGACCTCGCGGTTCGGCACCGACGGCTTGACGACCTATCGTCTTGGCGGAGCATGAGAGCGTGATGGCGAAGGTTCTCATCGTGGACGATTCCGCCACCATGCGCTCGCTCGTGGCGAACGCGCTGAAGCGCGACCCCGACATCGAGGTCGTGGGCGCGGTCGGCGATCCGCTGGCAGCGCGCGAGGCCATCAAGGAGCTCAATCCCGACGTCGTGACCCTCGACATCGAGATGCCGAAGATGGACGGGCTCTCGTTCCTCGACAAGATCATGCGCCTGCGGCCGATGCCGGTCATCATGATCTCGACCCTGACGCAGCGCGGCGCGGAGGCGAGCATCAGGGCGCTCGAACTCGGGGCCTTCGATTGCGTCGGCAAGCCCGGCCCGGGGGTCGCCGCCCTCGACGCCTTCTCCGGCCTGCCGGCGATCGTGAAGGCGGCCTCGCGCAGCCGCACCAGGGTGCGCTCGGACGCGCCGCGCAAGGTCGCGACCGCGCCCGAGAACTTCCACGCGAACGGCCGGGTCGTGTGCATCGGCTCCTCGACCGGCGGCGTCGAGGCGCTGCTCGACGTGCTCTCGGTGTTCCCGAAGAACTGTCCCCCGACCCTCATCGTGCAGCACATGCCGGAGAACTTCACCCGCAGCTTCGCGGCACGGCTGAACCAGGCCTGTGCGGCGGAGGTCGCGGAGGCCTATGAGGGCGCGCCCTTGCGGGACGGCCAGATCTGGCTCGCACCCGGCGGGGTCGCGCATCTCGAGATCGCCTCGCCCGGCCGCAACCCGCGCTGCCGGATCGTGGCGGGCGAGCCCGTCAGCGGCCACAAGCCGTCGGTCGACGTGCTCTTCCGCTCCGCGGTGCCGTTCGGCACGAACGCGATCGGGGCGATCCTGACCGGCATGGGCCGGGACGGCGCGTCGGGGCTTCTCGCGATGCGTCAGGCCGGCGCTTCCACGATCGGGCAGAACGAGGCGACCAGCCTGATCTACGGCATGCCCAAGGCCGCCCAGGAACTCGGCGCGGTCGAGACCCAGCTTCCCCTGCACACGATCGGCGAGGGCATTCTCGCCCGCTGCCGTCCCCACACGAGGAGTGTCACTGCATGCCTGCGGCACGCATGATCAGCGTGGTCGTCGCCGACGACCAGAGCTCGATGAGATCCCTGATCAGGCACGGCTTGAGCCAGATCGGCTTCACGGACATCCGAGAAGCGCCGGACGGCGACAGCGCGCTCAAGGCTCTGGTCACGCGCCCGGCCCACCTCGTGCTGTCCGATCTCAATATGCCGATCCTCGACGGGCTCGGACTGTTGAAGACGGTGCGCGAGACCGAGTCGCTGAAGAAGATGGCCTTCATCATGCTGACGGGCAGCGGCGACCGCGAGACCGTGCAGCGCGCCATCCAGCTCGGCGTCAACAACTACGTGGTGAAGCCCTTCACGGTCGCGAACCTGAAGGAGCGCATCGAGGCCGTGCTCGGGCGCCTCCAGTGAGCTCGCCCCGGCACGCCGGAGCATCGGGGGCGGCGGAGCGGCGCATCCACGTCGTGCAGGGCGAGTACCACGTCACCGGCGAGGACGGCGTGATGCTGACGACCATCCTGGGCTCGTGCGTCGCGGCGTGCCTGCACGACCCGGTCGCGCAGGTGGGCGGGATCAACCATTTCCTGCTGCCCGACGGCGATGCGGGCGCGAACGGATCGAGGGGCTTGCAGTACGGCGTCCACGCGATGGAGCTTCTCGTCAACGGCATCCTGCAGCGCGGCGGCCGCAAGGAGCGCATGGAGGCGAAGCTCTTCGGCGGGGCGCGGCTCGCGATGAACCTGCCCGATATCGGACGGCGCAACGCGGAATTCGCGAGCGATTTTCTGCGTCGCGAGGGCATCTCGCATCGTGGCGGCAGCCTCGGCGGGGGCGGCGCGCGCCGCATCCAGTACTGGCCGCGCACCGGCAGGGCCCGGCAGGCCACGATGGTGGAGGCGGGCCGTGAACTCGCCCTCAAGGAGATACGTGTCGTCGCGCCGCCCGTCGACATGGGCGCCGTCGAGCTGTTCTGACGTCGGTCGCGAGGCGGACCGGTCAGAAGCTTTTAAGCAGATCGTGCGACGACTTGATCGAGCGACGGCCTCGGGTCGCGCCAATGTGCTGCGTTTCGGAGATGTCGATGAAGCGGACAAAGTCTCTGGACGTGACGCCCGCCTCGGTGCCGCTGCCTCTCGTCATGGAGCGGGTCGCGGGGGAGGTCGGTGACCTCAACAGCCTCGCGGAGGCGCTGCAATCGGTCGTCGGCCGCCTCACCATGCTGGCGGATCCCGACGACGCCGAGCTGATGACGACCGCCCAGAGCTTCGACCTCCTGACGCAGCGTCTGGGATCGCTCTCGGGCTTTCTCGATCATCTGCCCGGATTGCTCCCGGGCGCGTGCCGGATCGACGTCGCGGACGCGACGCGCGCCATGCCGCTCGCGAGCCTCAAGGACCGGCTCTGCCACGACGTGCGCCGCCCCGAGCCCACCTACGAGCTCGAGCTGTTCTGACCGGTCGGCAATCTTTGCCGGGCCGTTAAGGGATAGCTAACCTTATTCGGCAAACTGGACGCCGGAACGGCGTGACGCGCCGCGCCGCGCGGGAGAGCCATCCGGTGAGCGACAACGACTACGGCGCGGACCAGGACGGGATGGCGGGCGGCGACGCGGTCGCCGCCATGATGGACCAGAACTCCATCGACGGGATGCTCGGCTTCGCGACGCTCGCGCTCGACGATCTCGACGTCGGCAACGGCATCAACCAGCTCTACGATCCGAAGAGCGTCCCACAGCTGCGCAACCCGCGGCTCGAAGCGGTCGTCGAGCGCATGATCCGCTCGCTCAAGAACTCGCTGCGCAAGATCGCGTCCGACCAGGTCGAGGTGATCCTCAACTCGATCACGAACCAGCGCTGCCAGAACTACATGGAGTCGATCGCGCTGCCGGCGGTGCTCGCGGTCGTGCGCGCGAACCCGTGGGGCGGCTCGTTCCTGATCGTGCTGGGGGCGAGCCTCGTCTACAGCCTGGTCGAGATCACGCTCGGCAGCCCGACGAAGGGCGTCGGCGCGGCGATCGAGGGACGCGCCTTCACGGCGATCGAGACGCGCATCGCGCGCCGCCTCCTCGACGCGATCATGGCGGATGCCGAGGAGGCGTTCTCCACCGTCTCGCCCGTCACCTTCGCGCTCGACCACATCGAGAACATCCCGCGCTTCATCAACATCGCGCCGCCCTCCAGCATCGCGGTGACGGTCAGCGTCACGGTCCAGCTCGGCGACATGTCGGCGGATATCGAGATCGTCATCCCGAACACGACGCTGGAGCCGATCCGCGGTGCGCTGAACCAGTCTGCCGGCCACGGCGACCGCGGCAGCGGCAACATGTGGTCGTCCCAGCTCCTGGAGGAGGTCCAGCAGGCGCCGGTCCGGCTCTCGGCCATCCTTCAGGAGGAGCAGTTCCCGCTCGGGCGCATCATGTCGCTCGCGGTCGGCGAGACGCTGCTCTTCGAGCGTGGTCCCGAGGGGCCGATCGAGCTCAGGTGCGAGAACGTGCCCGTCGCGATCGGCCGGGCCGGCCGCAGCGGCAACCGGGTGGCGTTCAAGCTCGGCGCGATCCTGCCGAAAGCCGCGAGCCACGCGTGAGCGGTCTGTCCACCCGCGCCGTCCGGCTGCCCGCACGTCCTCGAGGTGAGCCATGAGCGAAGCCGCCACAATCCCGACCGAACCGCCCGTGGCGGGAGCCCCGCCCGTCCTGGCCGATCCCACGGTTCCGGCCGTCCGCCCCGGGCCGAGCGGCGTCGAACGGGCGGCGATCGTGCTCCTCTCGGTCGGCGAGGAAGTCGGCGCCGAGGTCCTGACGCATCTCGACGACGCGGAGATCAAGAAGGTCTCGGCCGCGATGGTCCAGCTCGAGGCCCTCACCGCGCAGGCGGTGACGGACACGATCGAGACCTTCTTCGAATCCATGAACGGCTACACGTTCAACATGGGCGGCATGGAGCAGACCGAACGCCTGCTCCGCAAGGCGCTGCCGGAGGAGATGGTCAAGCTCATCATGCGCGAGGTGAGCACGCGCCACGGCGTCGACATCTGGCGCAAGCTCTCCTCCGTCGACCGCAACCTGCTGGTCGCCTACCTGCGCGGCGAGCATCCCCAGACGGTCGCGCTGGTCCTCTCCCAGGTCGGCCCGGAGGCGGCCTCGAAGCTCCTCAAGAGCTTCGACCGCAAGCTCGCGAACGAGGTGATCATGCGGATGCTGCGCATGCAGCCGGTCCAGACGGAGGCGCTGACGAGCGTCGAGGAGGCTCTGCGCATCGATTTCCTGGTCGCGACCGCGAACCGGCGCCAGACCGACACTCACGCGTCGATGGCGGAGATCTTCAACAACTTCGACAGCCGGACCGGCACAGAACTGATGGACGACCTCTCAAAGGTGAACGAGCGCTCCGCCCAGAAGATCGCGAACCTCATGTTCACCTTCAAGGACCTCGTGAAGCTCGACCCAGCCGCCATGCAGACGATGATCCAGGTCCTCGACAAGGACGTCATCACGCGCGCGCTGAACGGCGAGACCGAGGTGATCAAGATGTTGTTCGTGAGCAACATGTCCTCGCGCTCCGCGAAACGTCTCGAGGACGACATCCTGGCCCAGGCCGGCAAGCTCTCGCGCGCCGAGATCGAGGAAGCGCAGAGTTCGATCCTCAAGACCACGAAATCGCTGATCGACCGCGGCGACATCCGGATCTTCAACGAGCGTTCGGACGAAGGCGGCGAGGATCTTTGACCTATCGTCACGGAGCGGTGTTGCGCGATCCGCCCTTGAATGACGGTCGCAAACTGCTTCAATGCGGGCTCGCGAACGGGGTGAGGGCGTCGAGGGTACGATGTACAAGGATGGAAGCGCAGATGCACAGGACATCGCGTTCCAGGCCCTCGACGAGAGTTCCGTCGCGGTCGACGACGAGGTTCGCAAAGTCCTCGACATGATCTCGGCCAACGGACCCTGGATCGCGGATTACGGAACCGTCCTCGATCGCAACGTGCGGGGCATGCAGGTCCCGGCGACCTCCGACGTGCTGGCCCGGGTGCTGGCGGATCTCAGCCGCGAGACGATCCGGATGAGCGAGCACAACCGGGAACTCCAGCTTCAGCTCGCCGCATCCTCGGTCCGGATCACGAAGCTCAGCCGGGCCCTCTCCAGCGCCCGTGCCGGGATCGGCCGCGACCCGCTAACGGGATTGAACAACCGCCGCACGTTCGACGCCACGCTCCGGAGATGGATCCGGCAGGCCTACGGCGAGATCGGATCGACGTTCTGCCTGGCACTGGTCGACATCGATCATTTCCGGCTGTTCAACGAGACACATGGACGTCAGTCCGGCGATGGCGTGCTCCGCCTCGTGGCCAAGATGTTGACCGAATACGTCAGGGGACAGGATGTCGTCGCGCGCTACAACGACGATGAATTCGCGATCCTGCTCAGGCAGTCGGACATCGAGAGCAGCTACGCCGACATGCGACGGATGTGCTCGCAACTCGCGGCGCAGAAGCTCGTCAGCAAGCGCAACGGGCAGGCCTTCGGGTCGATCACCATGTCCGCCGGCGTCGCGTGCGCACAGGTAGCCGAGGACGCCGCCACGCTGATCGACCGTGCCGATGCGGCCCTCCAGGCCGCGAAGCAGGGTGGACGCAATCGCGTCTGCTGATGTGGACGACAGGCCGGTCCGCGATCGGGACGAGGTGGATCGGTGACGTGCTCGCCGATCCCGTGATCGAACGGCCGGCAGACTGAACTACATGAGTATCAGTAAGGAGCACGTCTGGTGTTTTCCGATCATATCGATTTCCTGAAATACATCCGGAAATTGGCAAATACGCAGGTATATCTGGAGATCGGCGTCCAGTCAGGCACCACGCTGTTCTCGGAAACAGGAGACGGATTGGTCATCGGGGTGGATCCCGATTTCCACATCGAGATCCCCTTGCGCGAAACTTGCCATGTCGCCTTGTTTCGCGAAACCAGCGACGTCTTCTTCGAGAAGGATCACTTCGGTACCGTGTCTGGCCAGCCGGTCGACGTGACGTTCGTGGACGGCCTTCATTGGGCCGAGTTCGCCCTGCGTGACATGCGAAACGCCGAACGGCTGTCGCATCGCGCGTCCGTGATCCTGGTCCACGACATCTACCCGCGGAACGCAGCCCAGGCCGGTCGAACCGACAACCCTCACGCTTGGATGGGCGACGTCTTCAAGCTGCTGCCGGCGCTGCGCCGCTTTCGCCCGGACCTCCAGATCGCAGCCTACGGGGATGTGCCGTATTCCGGGATGGCGGTGATCTGGGGGCTCGATCCCAAGAACCGGGTCCTCTTCGATCGCTACGATGACATCACGCGTTACATGGATGGTCTCGATTATGACCGGGATTTCGCGACCCTGGTCGAGCCGACGTTCGAGAGCGTCGGGTCCGCGACTTTCACGCAGATGACGCGAGACATCTACAGGGCTCAGCGTCGGCGTTCGCGAAACGGATCAGGCTGGCGCCGCCATGTGGGCCTCGCCCTCGGCCGCTGAGATGGAATGTTCCGGTCCCTTGCGAGGGCCTCGCGACACGGACCTTCACGGCTGAACTCAGATCCGGATCGGTGACCTCACCCGTCCATCTTCAGCGCCGCGATGAATGCCTCCTGCGGGATCTCCACACGGCCGAACTGGCGCATGCGCTTCTTGCCCTCCTTCTGCTTCTCCAGGAGCTTGCGCTTGCGGGTGGCGTCGCCGCCGTAGCACTTGGCCGTCACGTCCTTGGAGAGCGCCTTGATCGTCTCGCGCGCGATGATCTTGCCGCCGATCGCCGCCTGGACGGGGATCTGGAAGAGGTGGCGGGGGATAAGGTCCTTCAGCTTCTCGCACATGGCGCGGCCGCGATGCTCGGCCCGGTCGCGGTGGACCAGCATCGAGAGCGCGTCGACCGGCTCGGCATTGACCAGGAGCGACATCTTCACGAGGTCGCCCTCGCGATAGTCGGTCACCGCGTAGTCGAACGAGGCGTAACCCTTCGAGATCGATTTCAGCCGGTCGTAGAAGTCGAACACCACCTCGTTCAGCGGCAGGTCGTAGATGACCATCGCGCGTTTGCCGACATAGTTGAGGTCGATCTGCACGCCGCGCCGGTCCTGGCAGAGCTTGAGGATGCCGCCGAGATACTCGTCCGGCGTCAGGATCGTGGCGCGGATCCAGGGCTCCTCGATCGACAGGACCGCCATCACGTCCGGCATGTCGGCCGGATTGTGCAGTTCCTTCACCGTCGTATCGCGCATGTTCAGGCGGTAGACCACGGAGGGCGCGGTCGAGATCAGGTCGAGGTTGAACTCGCGCTCCAGCCGCTCCTGGATGATCTCGAGGTGCAGGAGCCCGAGGAAGCCGCATCGGAAGCCGAAGCCAAGCGCGGCCGACGTCTCCATCTCGTAGGAGAAGCTCGCATCGTTGAGCCTGAGCCGCCCCATCGCGGCGCGCAGCCCCTCGAACTCCGCGGCGTCGACCGGGAATAGGCCGCAGAACACCACCGCCTGCACGGGCTTGAAGCCGGGCAGCATGGCGGCCGTGGGCTTCTTGTCCTCCGTGATGGTGTCGCCGACGGCAGTGTCCGCGACCTCCTTGATCGAGCCCGTGAGAAAGCCGACCTCGCCCGGCCCGAGGCTCGCGACATCCTGCATCTTGGGACGGAACACGCCCACCTTGTCGACGCCGTGCACCGCGCCGGTGCGCATCATCTTGATCGACATGCCTTTCTTCAGCGTGCCGTCGATGATGCGCACGAGCACGACGACGCCGAGATAGGCGTCGTACCAGCTGTCCACGAGCAGCGCCTTCAGGGGGGCGGAGTGGTCGCCCTGCGGGGCGGGCAGCCGTGTGACGATCGCCTCCAGCACGAGGTCGATGCCGATGCCGGTCTTGGCCGAGATCTGCACGGAATCCGACGCGTCGAGCCCGATCACCTCCTCGATCTGCTCGCGCACGCGGTCCGGCTCGGCGGCGGGCAGGTCGATCTTGTTGAGCACCGGCACGATCTCGTGGCCGGCATCCAGTGCCTGGTAGACGTTCGCGAGCGTCTGCGCCTCGACGCCCTGGGAGGCGTCCACCACGAGAAGCGAGCCCTCGCAGGCCGCCAGCGAGCGCGACACCTCGTAGGCGAAATCCACGTGGCCGGGCGTGTCCATCAGGTTCAGGATGTACGTCCGCCCGTCGCGCGCCGCGTATTCGAGGCGCACGGTCTGCGCCTTGATGGTGATCCCGCGCTCCTTCTCAATATCCATCGAGTCGAGCATCTGCTCCGACATGTCGCGCAGCGCGACGGTGCCGGTCGTCTGGATCAGCCGGTCCGCAAGGGTCGACTTGCCGTGGTCGATATGCGCGACGATCGAGAAGTTGCGAATATTGTCGATGGACTGGGTGGACATGGCGTCTCGCGGCGCGCGCATCCGGCCCGGCGCGACGGCGCCCTCGGGACGGATGGCTGAAAAGATGGTGAACGGGAGATAGCAGCCGGACGGTGCGAAACCAAGGGAAGCCGCGACGGCCTCGAACTGCTGCTTGGCCCGGCCACGCGGCACCCGCATAAAGGCCGGGCGAACACCGACTCCGGGAGACCATCGTGATCTATGAAATGCGCGTCTATCGTTGCCTGCCGGGGCGGCTGCCCGCTCTCCTCAAGCGCTTCGAGACGATCACGCTGCCGCTCTGGGAGAAGCACGGTATCCGGCAGGCGGGGTTTTGGACGACGCTCGTCGGCGAGTCGAACCAGGACCTCACCTACCTGGTCGCGTGGGACTCGATGGCGGAGCGCGAGATGAAGTGGAACGCCTTCCAGTCGGACCCCGACTGGCTCGCGAAACGTGCCGAGACCGAGCGCGACGGGCAGATCGTGCTGACGATCTCGAACGCGTTCCTCGCGCCGACCGCCTTCTCGTCGGTGAGGTAGGACCCGCGCCGGGCGATGAAGGCGCTCTTCATCGGGCAGACCTATATCGACGTCACGTTCCTGGCGGACGAGATGCCGTCGGGCGACGACAAGGCGGTCGCGCGGGATTACGCGATCGCGTTCGGCGGCAACGCCGTCACGGCGGCGTTCTGCTGCGCGAAGCTCGGGATCGTGCCGGACCTCCTCACCTCGGTGGCGGATGACTGGCTCGGGCGCATGTTCATCGACATGGCGGCCCGCTACGCGATCCCCGTCCACCACCGCAAGGTCGCGGAGAGCTCCCTCTCCTTCATCATGCCGCGCGGCGGGCAGCGCGCCATCGTGCGCTGCCGCGACGTCGACTACCTCCACCCGATGCCGCCCCTGAATCTCGCCGGGTGTCGCGGGCTGCACCTCGACGGGCACCAGCCCGACGCGGCGCTGCACTACGCGAAGACCTGCCGCGAGGCCGGCATCCTGACCTCGCTCGACGGCGGGGGCCTGCGCGCGAACACGCACGACCTCCTGGCCTTCGTGGACGTCGCGGTCGTGGCGGAGCGCCTGTGCGAGCAGATGGAGCTCACGCCCGCCGGCATGCTGGATTATCTCGCGTCCCGCGGCTGCCGCATCGGCGCGGTCACGCAAGGGTCGCAGGGGGTCGTCTGGTACGACGAGACCGGCACGCGCCATCATCTCCCGTCCCTCGCGGTGCCGGCCGAGCGCGTCATCGACACCAACGGCGCGGGCGACATCTTCCACGGCGCCTACATGTACTCGGCGATGGCCGAGCCGACGCGCAGCTGGACCGAGCATTTCACCTTCGCGCGGGCCGCCTCCGCGCACGCGGTCCAGCGCCTCGGCAACGAGGCGAGCCTCCCCTCGCTCCTCGACATCGCGGCCGCCATGTCCGGGTTCGCGGAGCGCGCTGGCGCGGTAACGATTTCGTAAATCGACGTGGTTATCGAGTCCTGAAGAGCGTCGGGATCGACCACATGGCCAAGAAGCTGGGTTTCTTCGCATCACGCGGACCGGAGGGCGCGAGCTCTGCGCCCGAGCCCGACGCCGCGGCGCCGGCGATCGTCGAGACCATCCAGACCGAGACAACCCCGACGGACACGGCCGCCCACGTCGAGACGACGTCCGCCGCGCCGACAGAGCCGCCGCCGCCCCGCAAGGTCGTCCGGATGATCGAGGGCGTGAGGCCCTTCGAACGCAAGCTGCGCGGCGCCCTCGCGGGCACGGCATGGCGCCGGCCCGCCGCGGTCGCGGCCGCGATCGTCGTGACGGGCGGCCTCGGCTACGCGGCCGGCCACGGCTTTCACCGGACCGGATCGGCCGACGACATGGCCGCCCTTCGGCTCACCGAGGCGACCTCCGCCATGCGCCGCAGCCACGAGGAGATGATCCGGCTCGGCGGCGAGCTGAAGGCCATGAAGGTCGCGGTCGATGCGCTCAAGGGCGAGCGCGACCGCGCGCGTGGCGAGCTCCTCGGCAAGCAGGCCCAACTCTCAGACAAGGTCGAGCGGACGAACGCCGAGACGGTCGGGCGCATCGGCAAGGTCGCCGAGCAGCTGGAGCGCATCGAGCGCACGCAGCGCGATCCCCAGCGCCAGCAGGGCCTGATCGAGCGCCTCGAGCGGATCGAGAAGCACGTCGCATCCGTCAAGACGCCCGAGACATCCGCGGCCCCGGTTCCGGTCGCGTCCGCCGCCCCGACCCCGCCCGCGAAACCCGCCAACATCGCGTCCGCCATCCCGGACGTGGCGCAGACGGGCAGCCTGCCCGACCCCAAGAAAGCCGAGCCTAAGGCCGACCCAAAGCCCGAATTCGATCCGCGCAAGACTCAGCTCGACGGCTACGTGCTGCGCGACATCGACGACGGTTATGCGCTCGTCGAGATGAAGAACGGACGCTTCGTCGAGGTCGCGGCGGGCGGCATCCTCCCGGGTGTCGGCCGAATCGAGGCGATCGAGCGCCGCGGACGGCAATGGGTCGTCCTGACCCCGAAGGGCTATATCGGCGAGCGCGAGCGCGGCGCCGTGGAGCGATAAGAGCCGACGTCCGGCCGATTATTTCGGCTGGACGAAGATGTTGATCGCGAGGTTCGGGTCGCCCGGGTCCGTGATGTCGTCGATGTATTCCTCCACGAAGGCGTCCTTCGCCACGATGTCCTTCGCGTCCAGATAGGCGGTGACCGTCTCGTAAGTTGTGTCGATGTCGTCGTAGGGTCCCTTGTGGACGAAGCGGTACGCCTTGCCGGACGGCGTCGTGGCGAAGCGCATCTCGGGGGGCAACGTCGGCGAGGTCGCGGGCGCGGCCGTGATCGGCACCATCGCGTCGAACTTGAAACCGTCGTCGCCCGTCTGCGTGAAGACGGAGATCGGCCGACCTGCCGGCGCGAGCCCGTCTTTGGCGAGTTCCGCGTTGATGCGCACGAAGGCCGCCCGCAGTGTCGCGAGCCCCCCTTCCCACTTGGCCGAGCCGGACAGGACCAGAGACGGCTTCTCGGGCAACACGACCTCGTCGACGTCGCTGATATCGCCGACGCCCGGGACCAGCGTCGGCAGCCCTGCCGTGGCCGGCGTCGCGGGAGTGGGCACGGTCGAGGGTGCCGGAGCCGGCGGCGCGGGCTGGGTCAGCGTCGCGGGCGGCGTCTGCGCCGACACGCCGATCGACGTCGTGGCCGTCATGGCGGTAACCACGCAGAAGGACAGGCGACGTGTCGCGATCATGATGAGACCTCTTCGCTCCGTGCTGACCGCGGATCGATCGGCCAAGCCTTCCACGCAAGCCTTCGTGAGCGCGAACCACTCGCGACAGGTCCTGACGCGTCCGATATACGGGCCGGGCAACGGATAGTTCCTCCGATGGATGTGCTCGCCGACAGGCGATATCTCAAGATGAACGGGCTCGGCAACGAGATCGTGGTGGTGGACCTGCGCGGCGTCGCGGGCCGCATCTCGCCCGAGGCCGCGCGCGCCGTGGCGGGG
>CAHJXE010000032.1 GCA_903644085.1 Hyphomicrobiales bacterium | reverse complement strand
ATCCCGCCCGGGATAGCGGCGACCCGCCGGGATCCCGGCGGCGCTAGTCCTGGCCCAACGCCGCCGTCGCGCGGTCGATCGCCTCGCCGTCCGCGCCCTTCGGGGCGCCCTCGGGAGTGCGCTCGAGCGTCGGATCGCTGATCTGCCGGATCGTGTCGGCGGGCGTCTCGGCCGCGGTCTCCTCGTCCGCGTTCTCGCCCGTGTGGCCGGAGGCGAGCCGCGCCGTCTCGGCCTCGCCGCTGGCCTCCCCGTCCATGCGGCGCTTCAGGCCGGCCGCGTTCGCGATGTCCGTCGGCGAGTCCTGGCCCATCATCTGGCCGTTCTCGTCCCGGTAAGCGTCGAAGCTCTTCAGATTGTCGCGCTTCGCGTTGTCGTTGTTGGGCTGGTCGGCCATGCGGTTTCTCCGGTGTCTCTCCAGAGAACCGCTTGGCGGCCCGCAGGTTCAGCGCCGAGCGAGGTCAGCCGATCCCGTCGAAGAGCGCGCTCGAGATGTAGCGTTCCGCGAAGGAGCACGCGATCGTCACGATGCGCTTGCCGCGCATCTCGGGGCGCGCCGCCACGACGAGCGCGGCCGCGACGTTCGCGCCGGTCGAGATGCCGCCCGGGATGCCTTCGACCTTCGCGAGCATCCGCGACGTGTCGAACGCCGTCTGGTTCGACACCGTCAGCACCTCGTCGATGACCGCCCGGTCGAGGATGTCCGGCACGAAGCCCGCCCCGATGCCCTGGATCTTGTGCGGGCCGGGCTGGCCGCCCGACAGGACGGGCGAATCCTCCGGCTCGACCGCGACGATCCGCACGGAGGGCAGGCGCTCCTTCAGGACCTCGCCGACGCCCGTGATCGTGCCGCCGGTCCCGACCGCCGAGATGAAGACGTCGATCTCGCCGCGCGTGTCGTTCCAGATCTCCAGCGCGGTGGTGCGGCGGTGGATGTCGGGGTTCGCCGGGTTCTTGAACTGCTGCGGCATGACGGAGCCCGGGATCTCGGCCAGCAGCTCCTCGGCCTTGGCGATCGCACCCTTCATACCCTGCGGGCCGGGCGTGAGCACGAGTTCGGCGCCCAGGAAAGCCAGCATCTTGCGCCGTTCGATCGACATGGTCTCGGGCATGACCAGCATCAGGCGGTAGCCGCGCGCCGCCGCCACGAAGGCGAGCGCGATCCCGGTATTGCCCGAGGTCGGCTCGATCAGCGTGCCGCCGGGCTTGATCGCGCCGGACGCCTCCAGGGCGTCGATCATGTTGACGCCGATGCGGTCCTTGACGCTCGAGATCGGGTTGAAGAACTCGAGCTTGAGCAGGATCTCGGCGTCGAACCCCTTCTCCTTGACGAGGCGGTCGAGCCGCACCAGCGGCGTGTCGCCGATCGTCTCGGTGATCGACCCGTAGATGCGTCCGCGGCCGGGCGTCGTGCCCGCCCGCATCGTGGGCTCCTGAAGCGCTGCCGACATGATGATCTCCTGCGATCGATCGAAAATAGAGCATTCCCGCACGGATTGGTATCCGGATGGTGAGAGGAATGTTCCCTTTGTTCAGAACCTTAGAGCATATCAGTCCCGCCGTCGGCCCACTTCGCCGGACCTGCTCTCGCCTCGGACGTCTCTTCCGTCGGAGGGCTCCGGGTTGAACGCGACCACGGTGGCGGCAACCCCGGTCGACCCGAAGCCGCCTGCGCCACGCGCGTTCGGGGCGATGAGGTCGTCCACGAACGTGAAGCCAGGCCGGGCGACGCGCACGAAGACAAGCTGCGCCAGCCGGTCGCCGGGCGCGATGACGATCGCGCCGCCCACACCCGATGGCGGGTTGCGGTTCCAGGCCGAGACCGTGACCGGTCCGTCATAATCCGCGTCGATGATCCCGACCGTGTTGCCGAGCACCAGCCCGCGATGACCGAGGCCGGAGCGTGGCACTATGAGCCCGCACCAGCCGGGCTCACCGATCCGCATCGCGAACCCGGCCGAGACGAGCACGGGCGGGCCGCCGGGCTCCAGGATCAGCGGGGTGTCGAGGCAGGCGTGGAGGTCGAGCCCCGCGGCCTCGGCCGAGCCCCAGTGCGGGAAGCCCCAGCCGCGAAGGCGCGGGTCGAGGATCTTGAGCGCGACCTGCGGATCCGTGCTCAATGAGACATGGTCCACTCCATCGCGACATCTAACTTCGCCGCCGCCGCGTTGAGGCGTCGGTCGCGAGTCCAGAGCTTCGTCCCCGGCCGCATGAGGACCGACGCGAGGAGGCTGGCGTCGACGAAACCGATTTCCGTCCCGTGAAGATGGCGTTCCTCGATCAGTGCCATCACCTCCCCAACGCGCGCCATCCCGATCTGTGGGAGCCGGGACAGGAATCCGAGCGTCTCGTCGCGACGCGCCAGGTTTCCGAGCGCCAGTTCGCCGAGGATGAAGGGATGCCCGAGCACCGCCGTTCTCAGGAGCAAGTCCGTCAGCCGCTCGTCGGCCCGGCCGATATGATCGGCCCAGATCACCGTGTCGACGAGGATCACGCGGGCTCGGAGCGACGCCGCGAGCCTGGATCGAAGTCCGGCTGCGACCCGCCGAGCAGGGCCAATCGACGGGAGGCTTCGCGTTCGATGAGCGCCTTCAGAGCCTCGCGAACGAGCGCCGACTTCTCTGACAACCCGGTATATTCCCGCGCCGTCGCCATCAACTCGTCATCCAGCGCCAAAGTCGTTCTCACGGGCGTCGCTCCAGGCACGTCATCCGGTATTGTTCGATGCCGATAATCGTGCCGCGCATCGTCCGGGTCAAGCGTTGCGGCACCTTGCTTTTCGCCGACCTGTCTGACATAAGCCGCACCCTTGAACCGCCCGGCCGTCAGGGCTGCCGTGGCGGTTCGTCGTGCTTCTTGGAGCACAGACGTGCGACGAGGCCGGCTTCGGTCCGCATCGTGGCGCGTTCACGGCCATTCGGGCCGACACGCGGCCACGACGGCCGCAGGAGAGCGAAATGCCCAAGCTGAAGACGAAATCGGGCGCGAAGAAGCGCTTCAAGATCTCCGGGACCGGCAAGGTCATCATGGCCCAGGCCGGCAAGCGTCACGGGATGATCAAGCGGACCAACAAGCAGATCCGCAACCAGCGCGGCACCACCGTCATGTTCAAGGGCGACGCCGACAACGTGAAGAAGTTCTTCCTGCCGAACGGCTGATCGGCCGGCGGCACCGAACCCTTCCGATCATCCCATTCCGCTCAAACCCTAGGAGATCATCATGGCCCGCGTGAAACGCGGCGTGACGAGCCACGCCAAGCACAAAAAGGTCCTGGACGCCGCCAAAGGCTATTACGGCCGGCGCAAGAATACGATCCGGGTCGCCAAGCAGGCGGTCGAGAAGGCGATGCAGTACGCCTATCGCGACCGCAAGAACCGGAAGCGCAATTTCCGCTCGCTCTGGATCCAGCGCCTCAACGCCGGCGCGCGCGAGCACGGCATCACCTATTCGCGCCTGATCGACGGGCTCGCGAAGGCGGGCATCGACATCGACCGCAAGGTCCTGTCCGACATCGCGATCCGCGAACCCGAAGCGTTCACCGCCATCGTCGAGAAGGCGAAGGCCGCGCTGCCGCCGGAGTTGCTGAAGGCGGCCTAATCTTGATCCTGATCCGGCGTCATGGCCGGGCTCGCCCGGCCATCCCGACGCGTTTGTCTCTCGCGTGTTCGGGATCACCAGGATGCCGTCGGGCCCAGTCCGAAGCCGAGAGCCAGGTGATGACAGGGTAACCAACGGCCCTGAATATGACCGATCTCGCGACCCTCGAACGCGACCTGCTGGCCCAGGTCGATGCCGCTCCGGACGAAGGGGCGCTGGAGGCGTTGCGCGTCGCGGCGCTCGGCAAGAAGGGCTCCGTCTCCGAACTCCTGAAGACGCTCGGCCGGATGACACCCGACGAGCGCAAGGTGCAGGGTCCGGCGATCAACGGACTGCGCGACGCGGTCCAGGGCGCGATCTCGGCCCGGCGCGACGGCCTCGCCGAGGCGGCGCTCGACGCCCGCCTCGCGTCGGAGCGGGTCGACGTGACGCTGCCGGTCCGGCCCGGCCCCGAGACCCGCGGGCGCATCCACCCGATCAGCCAGGTCATCGACGAGCTGACCGCGATCTTCGCCGATATGGGGTTCCGGGTCGCCGAGGGTCCGGACATCGAGACGGACGAGCTCAACTTCACGGCGCTGAACTTCCCCGTCGGCCATCCGGCGCGGGAGATGCACGACACGTTCTTCCTGCCGCCGAACGGTCTCGGCCAGCGCAAGGTGCTGCGCACCCACACCTCGCCCGTGCAGATCCGCACGATGCGCAGCGAGCCGCCGCCGATCCGCGTCATCATCCCCGGGCGCACCTACCGGCACGACTCGGACCAGACGCACACGCCGATGTTCCACCAGGTCGAGGGCCTGGTGATCGATCGCACGGCGAACATTGCCAACATGCGCTGGGTGCTGGAGGAGTTCTGCAAGGCGTTCTTCGAGGTGGAGGAGGTGAAGATGCGCTTCCGGCCCTCCTTCTTCCCCTTCACCGAGCCTTCCGCCGAGGTCGACATCCAGTGCCGCCGCTCGGGCGACGAGATCCGTTTCGGCGAGGGCGACGACTGGCTGGAGATCCTCGGCTGCGGCATGGTGCATCCGAACGTGCTGAGGAATTGCGGGCTCGACCCCGACGTCGTCCAAGGCTTCGCCTGGGGCATGGGTATCGACCGTATCGCCATGCTGAAATACGGCATGCCGGACCTGCGGGCCTTCTTCGACGCGGATGTTCGCTGGTTGGACCATTACGGCTTCCGGCCGTTGGATTTGCCGAGTTTGCTGGGTGGGCTGACAGGGTAGCGGAGGGAGGCGATACGTTGACACATGCTGATCTCGACTCGCTCATCAACGAGGTTCTGCGAGACACGCTCGGCCCTAGCGGCTTCGCTCGCGCCGACATCCGCAACGGAGTCGATCACGATGGAGATCAGGCGCTCTTCATCACGGCGCATTTCCGTCCTGAAGCCGACATCGCGATCAGCCGCCCCTCGCTGAAGGCGCTCGGCGATCTGCGTGTTCGCCTGTTGGAACGGGACGAGGAGCGGTTTCCATACCTCGACTTCGCGTTTCCCGGCGACGAGTTGCTGGCCGGTGATGATCCGACCGGACCAAACTGATGGCTCGGCTCGGCAATCCGCTCGTCTACAACATGCTGGAATTGGCGGATGAGCTCGCACGAGCGCGAGGAACACCGAACCATCGCAAAGCCGCCATGCGACGGGCCGTGAGCACAGCATACTACGCCGTTTTCCACGCCTTGTGCTTTGTCTGTGCGAGCGCTCTCGTCGGCTGGTCGCAAAGCGAAAATGTCGACCCGATCTATCGCTCCGTCGAGCACGGCTTCGCCAAGAAGCGGCTCGCAAGCCGTGATGCCGTCTCGATCGGCGTCGAGGTGGTCCAGATCGGGGCCAGCTTCACGGCTCTGCAAGACCGTCGCCATTCGGCCGATTATGCCTCGCCTGGCTTGCCCGTCAGCCCGAGCGCAACGATCGAGACCGTTGAACTCGCACGACAGACAGTGGCTGCCGTCGAGGCTCTCGACGAGCGGCAACGCCTTCGTCTCGCGATCCTTCTCATCGCGCGTCAGCGCCATTCCTGAAACGACCGTCGATGAAATTCACCCTCTCCTGGCTGCGCGACCACCTCGAGACCGCGGCCCCGCTGGACCAGATTAGCGAGACGCTGACCCGCATCGGGCTGGAGGTCGAGCGCGTCGAGGACAAGGCCGCAGCGCTCGCACCCTACGTGGTGGCGCGCGTGATCTCGGCCGAGCCCCATCCGAACGCCGACCGGCTGCGCGTCTGCACCGTGGACGTGGGCGGGCCGGAGCCGGTGCAGGTCGTGTGCGGCGCGCCGAACGCGCGCGCCGGCCTCGTCAGCGTCTTCGCGCCGCCCGGGACCTACGTGCCGGGCAAGGACATCACGCTCGTCGTGGCGAACGTGCGCGGCGTGGAGAGCCGGGGCATGCTGTGCTCGGCCGCCGAGCTCGAGATCTCGGACGAGCATGACGGCGTCATGGACTTGGCCGCGGACGCGCCGGTCGGGCAGCCCTACGCGGCCTGGGCCGGGCTCGCCGACCCGCTGATCGAGATCAACCTGACGCCGAACAGGCCGGACTGCACCTCCGTGCGCGGCATCGCGCGCGACCTCGCGGCGACCGGGATCGGGGCGCTCGTGCCCGACCGCATCGAGCCCGTGCGCGGCGCGTTCCCCTGCCCGGTCGGCGTGACGCTCGACCTCGCGCCCGACGACGCGCATCTCTGCCCGGCCTTCGCGATGCGCCTCGTGCGCGGTGTCCGCAACGGCCCCTCGCCCGAATGGCTGCAACGCAGGCTCACCGCGATCGGGCTCCGGCCCATCAACCGGCTGGTCGACGTCACGAACCTCATCACTCACGATCGCGGGCGCCCGCTCCACGTCTTCGACGCCGCGAAGGTCACGGGCGGCCTCACGGTTCGCCGCGCCCGCGCGGGCGAGACCATCCTGGCGCTCGACGGGCGCGACTACGCACTCGACGACGAGGTCCTGGTCATCGCGGACGAGCACGGCCCGGAATCGATCGCCGGCATCATGGGCGGCGAGTTGTCCGGCTGCCACGAGGGCACGACCGACGTGCTGATCGAGTCCGCCTTGTGGTCGCCGCTCAACGTCGCGCAGACCGGCCGGCGGCTCGGCATCAACACGGACGCGCGCTATCGCTTCGAACGCGGGGTCGATCCGGCGCTCACGGTGCCGGGCCTCGACCTCGCGACGCGGCTCATCCTGGAACTCTGCGGCGGCGAACCATCCGAACTGGTAATGGAGGGGGCGATCCCGGAGCGCGAGCACCCGATCCTGTTTCCCTGGAGCGAGGTAAAGCGGCTCTCCGGCCTCGACCTGCCGCGCGCCGAGGCCAAGGTCATCCTCCAGGAGCTCGGCTTCCTGCTGGCGGGCCAGGGCGAGGTCGCGAAGGTGCTGCCGCCCTCCTGGCGGCCCGACATCGAGGGCAAGGCCGATCTCGTCGAGGAGGTGATCCGCATCGCGGGGCTCGACCGCATCGCCCCGGAACCCCTGCCCCGTCTCGATCCCGGCGTCGCGAAGCCGATCCTCACCATCCTCCAGAAGCGCACCCGGAGCGCGAAGCGCGAACTCGCGGCGCGTGGCCTCGTCGAGGCCGTCACCTGGTCATTCGTGGCGCACGGGGAGGCGACCCTCTTCGGTGGTGGCCACCGCTCGCTCCAGCTCGCGAACCCGATCGCGGCCGACCTCTCCGACATGCGCCCGAGCCTGCTGCCCGGCCTCCTCAAGGCGGCCGGCCGCAACGCCGACCGGGGCTTCGGCGACGTCGCGTTGTTCGAGGTCGGCCAATGCTTCCTCACCGACGAGCCGGACGGCCAGATCGTGAACGCGGCCGTTATCCGGCGGGGCACGGCGCGACGTGGCGGTGCGGGCCGGCACTGGGACGGGGCGACGGCGCCCGTCGACGTGTTCGACGTCAAGGCCGACGCCATGGCGCTGCTCGCGGCGCTCGGCGTCGCGACGGGCGGCCTGCAGGTTCAGGCCGGCGGCCCGGCCTGGCTTCATCCAGGCCGCTCCGGCACGCTGAGGTTCGGCCCGCGCGGGGTCGTCGGCTCCTTCGGGGAGGTGCATCCGCGCATCCTGAAATCGCTCGACGTGAAGGGCCCGATCGTGGCGGTCGAGATCACGCTCGACATCCTGCCGCTGCCGAAATACCGGCCGACCAAGATCAAGCCGAAGCTCGCAGTCTCTGGGTTTCAGCCGGTGCGGCGCGACTTCGCCTTCTTGGTCGCGCGCGACGTCGCGGCGGGCGACCTGCTGCGCGCCGTCCAGGGCGCGGAGCGCGACCTGATCGCCGGCGCGGAAATCTTCGACATCTACGAGGGCGTGGGGATCGCGGACGGCCACAAGTCGGTCGCGATCGAGGTCGTGCTCCAGCCGGTCGAGCGGACCCTGACCGATGCCGAGTTGGACGCGATCTCCGCCCGGATCGTCGAGGCTGCGGCGAAGAAAGCCGGCGCGGTGCTGCGCGCAGGCGCGACGGCGCCCGCATGAGCGCCCTCACGGACGATATCCCGGCGGCGCGCCACGGCGGCGGCGCGAAGCTCATCGAGCGCCTGTCCAACGCCCAGCACCTGCCGGTCGACGCGATGAACGCGGCGATCCGCCAGCCGGATCGGATCGCGGGTGCGGTGCTCGACGTCGTCACGCGAGCCGCGCAGGGCGAGGTGCTCTCTTCGCAGGAGGGCAACCTTCTCTTCTGGGGCATCCACGTCCTGGGCGAGGTGCGCGAGGCACGCCTGCTGCCCCCGCTGCTCCGGCTGGTGCGTCGCCTCGATGACGACATGCTCGAACTGATGCTCGGCGACACGGTCACGCTCACCCTGTCGCGGATCTTGGTCTCGACCTACGATGGCGACCTGCCCGGCCTCGCGGAGGCCATCGCCGACCGTGGAGCCGACGGCTTCGTGCGCTGGAGCCTGCTCAACGCGCTCGCTTATCTCACCTTCGCGCAGGCGGTCCCGCGCGAGGCTGCGAGCGACCTCCTGGTGCGGTTCGACGACGAACGCTGGGCGGCCGGCGGCGACCCGGCCTGGGTCGGCTGGGAGGAGGCGGTCGCGCTCCTCGGTTTCACGGATCTTGCGGACCGGGTCGCGGCGGCGCGCCGGGACGCGCGGCTCCTCGACGATGTCAGCGACCCCGAGTGGTTCGCGCTCACGCTGGCGGACGCCGCCGCGAAGCCTGACGATCGCGCGCGGTTCGACGACAAGGATCTCGGACCCGTGGTGGACGTGGTGGCGGAGCTCGACCGTGCGCTCGCGTCCGATGGGGAGGGCGAGCCCGAGGCGCCGGTCGTCAACCCGCTTCGCGACGTCGGCCGCAACGATCCCTGCCCGTGCGGATCGGGCAAGAAGTACAAGAAATGCTGCCTCGCGGCCTGACGCGCAGGCCGGCCTGACGGGTGCGATCCGCCGCGCTGCGACGACGCGTCGAGACCGTGAGGCTTGCGGCGGCCGGCCCCAAGGCTCAAGCCAACTCGCCTGTCAGGTTTCAATGATGTCGAGCGACCGCACCCTCACAAGCCGGATCGTGCCGCCCGAGGGCGGTCTCGACCCGCTGTTCGGGATGGCGCGCGCGCGGCTCGGGCGCTTCGCCGCCATGCGGCCCTTCAACCGCCGCCGGATGGGGTGGCTCGCGCTCTTCGTCCTGATCGGCTGGGCGGCGACCGGCATCTACAAGGTCGGGCCGGACGAGGAGGCGGTCGTGCTGCGGCTCGGGCGCCGCGACGCGGTGGCGGGTCCAGGCATCCACCTCCACCTGCCCTACCCGGTCGACCAGATCCTGCTGCCCAGCGTGACGCGCATCAACGAGCTCCAGATCGGACGCTCCGCCGAGGGGCCGAGCCGGCCCTCCGCCATGCTGACGGGCGACGAGAACATCGTGGAGGCGGACGCGCTCGTCCTCTGGCGCATCCGCGATTCGGGCGATTACCTCTTCAACGTCGCCGATCCCGAGCGCCTCCTGCGGGTCGGGGCCGAGAGCGCGATCCGCGAGGTCATCGGACGCAGCCCCATCCAGTCCGCGATCTCGGAGGGGCGCGCCTCCATCGCGGACGCGACCCGCGCGGTCCTCCAGGCGGCGCTCGACCGCGACGGCGCGGGCATCGAGATCACGCAGGTGCAGTTGCAGCGCGTCGACCCGCCCGCCCAGGTGATCGACGCCTTCAACGATCTCCAGCGGGCGCGCTCGGACGGCGAGCGTGCGCGCAACGACGCGGAGGCCTACCGCAACGAGATCCTGCCGCGCGCCCGCGCGGAGGCGACGCGCATCACCCAGGAGGCCAAGGCTTACCGCACGCAGGTGACGAGCCTCGCGGAGGGCGACGCGAAGGGCTTCCGGGCCGTCTACGAGGCCTACCGGAGCGCGCCCGACGTCACCGCGTGGCGGCTCTACCTCGACGGGCTCGACGAGGTGCTGCGCCGGGCCTCGCGCGTCGTGATCGACGGGACAGGCAAGGAGAAGGGCGCGGGCCTGACGCCGATCCTCCAACTCGGAGAGGACCGGGCGAGGGCCGCCGTCAAACCCGATCCTGCCGCCAACAAGCCGGATGCCGCCGGGCGGCCCGCGCCATGAGCCGGCGGGTGCTGCGCTGGGGAGCGGCCGTCCTCGTGCTCGCGGGCCTGTGGGTCCTGTCGCAATCGGCCTACCTCCTGCCCGAGACGCAGCAGGCGCTGGTCGTGCGGCTCGGGCGCGCCCGCGCGCTCGTCACCGAGCCCGGCATCGTGTGGCGGTTGCCGCTCGTCGACACGGTCGTGTTCTACGACAAGCGCCTCCTCGCGCTCGATCCGCCCTCGGTCGACGTGATCCTGGGCGACCGCAAGCGGCTCGAGGTCGAGGTCTACGGCGCCTACCGCATCGTCGACCCGCTCGTGTCGTTCCGCGCCTCGCGCAGTCCCGAGCAGGGGCGGTTGCAGCTCGCGAACATCGTAACCTCCGCAACCCGGCGCGCGCTCGGGCGCGTGCAGATCGGCGATCTCCTGTCGCAGGAGCGCGAGCGCGTGATGGCGGGCCTGCGCGCCGACGCGGCCGAGACCGCGCGCTCGCTCGGGGTCGAGCTCGTCGAGCTGCGCCTGCGCCGCGCCGACCTGCCGCGCGAGACGCGCCAGGCCGTCTACGACCGCATGAAATCCGAGCGCCAGAAGGAGGCGCGCGAGGTCCGGGCGGAGGGCCAAGCCCAGGCGCAGGAGATCCAGGCGCGGGCGGAAAGCGAGCGCACGGTCGTCCTCGCGACCGCGACCCGGCAGGCCCGCATCGACCGCGGCGAGGGAGACGCCGAGGCGAACCGCCTCTACGCGCAGGCCTCGGCCGACGCGCCCGACTTCTTCGACTTTTACCGCACGCTCCAGACCTATCGCTCGGCCCTGTCGGAGAGCACCCCGACCCTGATCCTCTCGCCCGAGAGCCGGTTCCTCCAGCTCCTCTCGGCCGGGCCGAGCCTGCCCCGCCCAGCCCCCGTGTCGCCCGCAGCACCGCCAGCCCCTGCGCAGACCTCGGAGCGCTGACGCGATGCCGCTCGATACCGTCTGGTCCTGGCTCCTCGTCCCGCTCGAGATCGTGGCCGTGGACGTGCTCTTGGGCGCGGACAACGCCATCCTGATCGCGCTCGCCTGCCGGTCTCTCCCGCGCGCCGAAGTGCGCTCCGCCCTTATCTTCGGCTCGGTCGTCGCGGTGCTGCTGCGCATCGTGCTGACGCTGGTCGCGGGCTTTCTGCTCTCGCTCGCTTATCTGCGGCTCGCGGGTGCGCTCGTGCTCATCGTGATCGCGGTCAGCCTGGTGGCCGGGGCGGACCGGGTGGAGCCTGTCCCCGAGCCGGGTCCGGAGCCGGCCGTCGCGCCCCCGCCGCCCGGGCACGAGGCGGACGGGTTCGCGCGGGCGCTCGGCACCATCGTGGTGGCGGACGCTCTGATGAGCCTCGACAACGTCGTGGCGCTGGGCACGATCGCGGCCGGCAACGTCCTGCTCCTGGCGCTCGGGCTGATGCTGAGCGTGCCGATCGTCTTCTTCGGCTCGTGGGTCATCAATCGCGTCACGGGCGCGACGCCGGGCCTCGTACTCTTCGGCGGGGTGCTGCTCGGATGGGTCGCGGGCGGGCTCGCGGTCTCGGACCCCGCTTTGTCCGCCTGGGTGGCCATCCAGGCGCCGGCGCTGGTCTTCGTGGTCCCGGCGCTCGCGGCCGCCTTCGTGCTGACGGAGGCCCTCCAGGCCCGCCGGACGCTCAGGCCGCCGCGGCCGCGGCCTGCAGCGTCGCCTTGAGGTCGCGGTTGAGCCGGCTCTCGAGAAGCGTCAACACGGCCGCTTCCTCGGGCTTCAGCTCGGCCAGGTGGTCGCGCAGCTCGGTCTCCACCCTGTCGCGGACCTCCAGCATCATCTCGCCCTGCATGTAGGAATGCAGCACCTCCGGGTGCACGTAGCATTTGCGGCAGATGGTCGGGGTGTTGCCGAGGCGCGAGGACACGTGCTCGATCGCGGCCCGGACGTTCTTCTTGGCGCGCGCGTCCGAATCGAAGGCCTCGAACTCGGCCAGCGCCAGGGCGGCCAGCACCGTGCCGGCCCAGGTGCGAAAGTCTTTCGCGGTGACGTCGCGCCCGGTGATCTCCTTGAGGTAGGCGTTCACGTCGGCCGAGGTGACGTCGTGGCGTACGCCGTCATGATCGACGTACTGGAACAGCTCCTGGCCGGGAATGTCCTGGCACTCCTTGACGATCTTCGCGATGCGCCGGTCCTTGATCTGGAGGTTCCAGGTCTTGCCGGACTTGCCCTTGAATTGAAATTTGAGCTCGGAGCCCGCGATCTTCACGTGCCGGTCCTGGAGCGTCGTCAGACCGTAGCTGTGGTTCTGCTTGACGTAGTCGTCGTTGCCGACGCGGATCAGCGTGTTCTCCAACAGGTAGACGACGGTCGCCAGCACCTTGTTGCGCGGCATGCCGTGCAGCCGCATGTGCTTCGCGACGGTCTCGCGGATCGACGGTAGCCCGCGGGCGAATTCGAGCATGTGCTCGTACTTCGTCGAGTCGCGAACCTCGCGGAATTTCGGGTGGTAGCGGTACTGCTTGCGGCCCTTGGCGTCGCGGCCCGTCGCCTGGATGTGGCCGTTCGCCTTCGGGCAGATCCACACGTCCACGTAGGCGGGCGGCACGGCGAGCTTACGCACGCGCTCGAGGACCTTCTCGTCACCGATCTCCGAGCCGTTCGGCATCGTGTACACGAAACCGTCGCCGACTTTTTTGCGACCAATGCCGGGCTTGTCGTCGCTCACATAGGAGAGACCGACCGACTCAGCGGCCTCCTGAGGGTCGATGACGTTCTCGACCTCGGGCCCATGATCTTGAGCGGACATGACGACATCCGGTGACGCGACAACACGCGACAACCGGGCGTCTCGACCGATGGTTCCTGGATCGCACCCCGTCCACGCAAGCGTGACCGGTCCGGTCTCCGGCAGGAATCGCGCGCGACCCTGCAGACTACTTCTTGCCGAAGGACAATCCGCCGAAGCGCGAGTTGAAGCGCGAGACGCGGCCCGCACGGTCCAGCATCTGCTGTTGCCCGCCGGTCCAGGCCGGATGCGTGTTCGGGTCGATGTCGAGGTTCAGCGTGTCGCCCGTGCTGCCCCAGGTCGAGCGCGTCGGGTACTCGGTGCCGTTCGTCATGACGACCTTGATGAAGTGGTAGTCGGGGTGCACGGTCGGCCCCTTCTCGCGCTTCTCCGTCTTGACGGACTTGGTGTTGTTCTCGGCCATGGCCGGGGCTCCTCGAACGTCGATCACGTCGCCAGCGCATGCCGCGGCGACAACCGAGCGTCTTCATGTCACGGATCGTCGCGCTATAACCCAGAGATCGGCACCGGACAAGAAGCGTCGGCGCGCGAGTGGAAATGCGCACTATATGCCGACCATGGATACGACCCCGAAACGCGCGTCGTTGCGCTCGCTCAAACCGCTCGTCCCCTACGCGCTGCGCTACAAGGGCCGCATCGCGGCCGGGATCGCGGCTCTGCTCGTCGCGTCCGCCGCGACGCTCGTCATGCCGATCGCCGCGAGGCGGGTCATCGACCACGGCTTCACCGAGAATAGCGCGCCGCTCATCAACGCCTATTTCGGCGTGCTGGTCCTGGTCGTCGGCGTGCTCGCCGTCGGCAGCGCGATGCGCTTCTACCTCGTGGTGACGCTGGGCGAGCGGATCGTCGCGGACCTGCGGGCCGCCGTATTCGACCGGATGACCATCCTGGACCCTGCCTTCTTCGACGCGTCGCGCTCCGGCGAACTCGTCTCGCGGCTGACAGCCGACACGACCCAGGTGAAGTCCGCCTTCGGGGTCTCGATCTCGCTCGCGCTCCGCAACCTCGTCCTGCTGCTCGGCGCGCTCGGCCTCATGCTGTGGACGAGCCCCAAACTCTCCGGGCTCGTGATGCTCGCGATCCCGCTCATCGTCGTGCCGCTCGTCGTCTCGGGCCGCGCGGTGCAGCGCCGCTCGCGCGCCGCGCAGGACCGTCTCGCCGACGCGTCCGCCTATGCGGGCGAGGCGGTGGGCGCGATCCGCACGATGCAGGCCTTCGGGATGGAGCGCGCCACCGCGGCGCGCTTCTCGGCCGCCGCCGAGGAGGCCTTCTCGGCGGCGCGGGACTCGAGCCGGGCGCGCGCGACGCTGACCGGCGCGGTGATCTTCCTCGTGTCGTCGAGCGTCGTCGGCGTGCTCTGGTGGGGGGCGCAGGACGTGCTCGCCGGCACGATGACGGGCGGGCGCCTCTCGCAATTCGTGCTCTACGCAGTCTTCGCCGCGAGTTCGCTGGGCCAGCTTTCCGAGGTGTACGGCGAGCTCTCGGCCGCGGCCGGCGCGGCGGAGCGGCTGGGCGAGATCCTGGCCTCGCAGCCCGGGATCGCCCGGCCCGCGGCGCCACTCGACCTGCCCGAGCCCTCGGCCGGCACGCTGGCGCTCGACGGCGTGACCTTCCACTACCCGGCCCGCGCCACCCCCTCACTCGACGGCGTCACGCTCCGGGTCGCGCAGGGCGAGCGGGTGGCGCTCGTCGGCCCGTCGGGCGCCGGCAAGAGCACGGTCTTCCAGCTGCTGCTGCGCTTCTACGACCCGCAGGCCGGCCGCGTGCTGGTCGACGGCATCGACCTCACCGCGCTCGACCCGGCGGCCTTCCGGCAGCGTATCGCACTCGTGCCGCAGGAACCGACGATCTTCATGGCGAGCGTCGCGGACAATATCCGCTATGGGCGCCCTGGCGCCAGCGACATGGAGGTGCGCCGCGCCGCCTCGCTCGCCTCCGCGGACGTCTTCGTGGACGCCATGCCGGAGGGCTACGCGAGCCTCATCGGGGAGCGCGGCGTCACGCTGTCCGGCGGGCAGCGCCAGCGTATCGCGATCGCCAGGGCGATCCTGCGCGACGCGCCGATCCTGCTCCTCGACGAGGCGACCTCGGCGCTGGACGCAGAGAGCGAGCGCGCCGTGCAGGGCGCGCTCGACCGGCTGATGCGCGGCCGCACGACGCTGGTCATCGCGCACCGGCTCGCGACCGTGCGCTCGGCCGACCGCATCCTGGTGATGGACGGGGGCCGGATCGTCGAGGAGGGCACGCATGACGCATTGGCGCGCCGCGGCGGACTCTATGCCCGGCTCGCGGCCCTGCAGTTCGACACGCAGGCCGCCCCGAGCGAGGCGGCCGAGTAGGCGATCAGGCGGCCTTCGCCACCACGCCCTTGTCGGCGAGGAGCTGCTGGAGCTCGCCCGCCTGGAACATCTCGCGCACGATATCGCAGCCACCCACGAACTCGCCCTTGACGTAGAGCTGGGGGATCGTCGGCCAATTCGAGTAGGCCTTGATGCCGTCGCGCAGCGCCGGGTCTTCGAGGACGTTCACGCCCTTGTAGGGCACGCCGACGTAGTTCAGCACCTGCACGATCTGTCCCGAGAAGCCGCATTGCGGGAACTGGGGCGTGCCCTTCATGAACAGCACGACATCGTTCGACTTCACGTCCTGGTCGATCAGGGTGTGGGCATCGGTCATGGTCAATCTCCTGAGTTGCTAGAGATGGAAGGTTTCATGGCGAGGCGCAACGTTCGCATCGCGGTCTCGGAGGTGAAGGTCTCATCGACGAGGTCGTCGAGGCTGAATGGACATATACGAGGTATACCAGGCGGGATCGAGAACCCGAAAGGCGACAACCCGCCTGTCGCGCGACGAAGTGCCAGCATCCAGATGGAGTCGATGTCGAGCAATCGCGCCATCGATCTGCGGTAATCGTGACGGCCTTGCACTAACGCCGTGTTGGCCTCGGCGGCCCAGGCCGACGACGAGAACGACCCTGGGTCGCTCAGCACCTTGAGGACATGCGCCAGGGCATGGGCGAACTGGCTCTCGACGCCCTTCCACTCGCTACGCCCCACGCTCTCGATCTCCTCGATCACGTTCTCCCAATCGATCGCGTTCGAGCCTGCCGTACCAGCGAGCGCGCGCAGCTTCGCAACCTGCTCCTCGGACCAGGCGACGACATCGATCTCGTAGAGCGAAGCACCATCCATGGCGGCAATGTCGGGCGAAGCGCGGGATCGCGCAAGATCGCACGCAGAACCGCCCCGATGACATCGCCGTCGCCGGCTGGTACCGGCCGGCGATGCGGTACACGATCGGCCTCGCCACCACCTTCCACGACCCCGCGATCGCGATCGTGGCGCCCGACGGCGTCGTGCTCTTCGCGGAGGCAACGGAGCGTTACCTGCAGTACAAGCGCGCGCCGAACTGCGAGCCGGATCTCGCGCCCCGCATGGCATCTCTCATCGCGCGCTGGATCCCGGAGGGCGCCGAAGTCGCGGTCGCGACCTCTTGGGGGGAGCAGTTCACGGAATTCTTGGCGGGCTCGGCCCGGGCCGGCGCCTTCGATCTCGCGGCGCTGGCGGATCTGTCGCCCGAGCTCAACCGCTCCTTCGTGCCGGAGCGGGCGGAGCGGGCCTTCGTGGCGTCGCTGCATCTCGCCCAGCAGAGGGCGGGGCTCGGGACGCTGCTCGGGCTCGACCGGGCGGGCGGCGGGCGGCGCTTCGGCGGGCTGACGCGGCACGGCCACCACCTGTCCCACGCCGCCTACGCGTGCGGCACCAGCCCCTTCGCGGAGGCGGCCTGCCTCGTGGTCGACGGCATGGGGGAGACCGGCGCGTCGGCACTTTACGCCTACCGGGACGGGCGACTGACCGAGGTGAAGCGCCACTCCGGACGGGGTTCGATCGGCTTCCTGTACGGGCTCGTGACCGACCTCGCGGGGTTCGATCAGAGCGCCGGCGAAGAGTGGAAGATCATGGGGCTCGCGCCCTATGGCCGGCCCGACCCGGAGCTGGAGGCTCTGCTTCGCCGGCTCTACCGCGTCGAGAACGGCCGGCTG
>CAHJXE010000031.1 GCA_903644085.1 Hyphomicrobiales bacterium | reverse complement strand
GGGTACGCCGCATCGCTTCGCGGATTACGCGGTCGGGGAGACGATCGACCATCTCGACGGCATGACCGTTGAAGAGGCCGAGCACATGCTGGCGACGCGCGCGCAACAGGTTGTTGATGCGCAGGACCACCTCCACGCGGTCGAACGCCGCGTCCTCGTCGCCCGGCAGCTGGCGCCAGGCCGCGACGGCCCGGTCGAAGGCCGCGCCCTTCGGGGCGTAGCGGCGGCCCTCCAGGTAGGCGTAGGTCGTATCGTCGGGCGCGATCATCCCCATCTTCGCGCCCATCTCGATCGAGAGATTGCACAGGGTCAGCCGTTGCTCGATCGTCATGGCGCGCACCGCCTCCCCGGCGTACTCGACCGCGTGGCCGGTCCCGGCGCCGGCCCCGAACCGCCCGATGACGTGGAGGATGAGATCCTTCGGCCCGATGCCGGGGCCCGGCCGCCCCTCGATGCGGACCTGCATCCGCTTCGGCCGGCGCTGGCGCAGCGTCTGGGTCACGAGCGCGTGGGTGAGCTCGGTCGACCCGACCCCGAAGGCGAGCGCGCCGAGCGCCCCGTTCGTGCAGGTGTGGCTGTCGCCGCAGATCAGCGTCACGCCCGGCAGCACGATGCCGAGTTCGGGTGACATGACGTGGACGATGCCCTGCCCCTCCTGGCCGAGACCGAAGAACGCGACCCCGGCCGCGGCCGAGCGGTCGCGCAGCCCGTCATGCAGCGCCTTGCCCGGTCCGAAGCTCGCGGCCGTGCGGCCGGGCGCACTCGAGACCGCGTGGTCGGGCGTCGCGAAGGCGAGCGCGGGATTGCGGACGCCGAACCCGCGCGCCGCGACGTCCTCCAGGGCGCGCGCGCCCGAGAGGTCGTGCAGCAGATGGCGATCGATGTGCAGGAGCGCCCAGTCGTCGCCGAGATCGGCCACGACGTGCGAATCCCAGATCTTGTCGAACAGCGTCCGACCGGGCATGGCGTCCTCCCTCGATTTCCGACAAGCTGCACCCGTGGGGCACATCTGCCAAGCCTTCCGCGTTCGCGGCCCTAACGTCTTGGCCAGCTCCGCAGAGGATCCTACCTTCACAACGCGCGGCGGCGCCGAAGGTCGCCCGCACCGACGAGCAATCGGAGCGAACGTCTATGTCGAGCCCCGCCGCCAAGCTGAAGGCGATCCTCGCGCGCCGCGAGGCCGTCATCCTGGCCGGCGCCGCGAACGGGCTTTTCGCGCGGATCATCGAGGACGTCGGCTACGAGGCCGTCTACGTGACGGGCGCAGGCGTCGCCAACATGTATCTCGGCGCGCCCGATATCGGCCTGACGACCCTGACCGAGGTGGCGAACCACGTGGCGGCGATCGCCGACGCGGTCGCGCTGCCGCTGCTGGTCGACGCCGACACGGGATTCGGCAACGCCGTCAACATGGTGCGGACCGTCCGGGTGTTGGAGCGCGCCGGTGCCGCCGGCCTTCAGATCGAGGACCAGGTGTTCCCCAAGAAGTGCGGGCACTTCGCCGGCAAGGAGGTGGTGCCGCTGGGCGAGATGCTGGCCAAGATCAAGGCCGCGGTCGACACGCGACGCGACGGCGATCTCCAGATTGTGGCCCGCACCGATGCGCGCGCGATCCTGGGGCTCCAGGCGGCCATCGACCGGGCGGGCGCGATGATAGAGGCGGGCGCGGACGCGACTTTCGTGGAGGCTCCGACCTCGGCCGACGAGCTCGCGGTCGTGGCGCGTGACCTGCCGGTGCCGCAGGTCGCGAACGTCGTGTTCGGCGGGCTCACGCCCGAGCTCGGTCGCGGCCGCTTCGCCGAGCTCGGCTTCGGTTGCGTGCTCTACGCGAACGCGGCGCTCCAGGCGGCCCTGAAGGCCTCTCACGACGTGCTGGAAGCGCTGCTGCGGGATGGTTCGCTCGGTGCCGTCTCGGGGCAGCTTGCCGGGTTCGGCGCCCGTCAGAGGGCCGTCGCGAAGGAGACGTACGACGAGCTCGAGAGCCGGTATCGGGCGCCATGATCTGCCAGCCGCGGAGCGCCGACCCGGCCCGGGGTCTCAGAAGATCGAGATCAGCACGATACCGCCGACCATCAGCACGCCTCCGAGCACCCGCAAGACGCTCATCCCGTGCACGGGCATGTTGAGCAGGCCGAGATGGTCGATCACGAGCGAGGCCAGGATATTCACCGTGATGACGAGGACGTTGAACGGTCCGGCGCCGATCTCGTCGATGGTGAGGAGGCCCATCAGCGTCGCGAGCGCGCCCGCGAGGCCGGCGAGCGGCGCCCACCAGGGCATGGCGGCGACTCCTTGAGCGGTCGGGACCCTTCCGCGACGCCTCCGAGCGCGTCGCCGGGCGGCATGAGGCCGAGCGCCACCAGAAGCACCGCTCCGGCGACGGCCCAGATCGCCTCCGGCCAGGATAACGGGCGCAGGATGACGAGCGCGGTCGCGACCCCGACGATCATCCAGGTCAGCACCGGGCGGAGAGCATGGCGAGCGTCATCGGGGCCGGCCCAACCCGGCCGTCTCCGGGAAAGCCAGGAGATAGAGCGCGAAGCCGGCGGTCGAGATGGCGGCGAGCGTCGCGACCGCGCCCTGGCTCGGTTGAAATGGCCCGTGCCGCGCGTCAGGTCCGCCCTCAACGGTCGGGAAGAGCGCGCCATCAACGTCGGCCCCGCTGCCGACCTCTCGCGGATCGTCCCCTCCACGTCGACATGCAGGATCCGCTCGCGGCCATCCTGGCCCTTGGCGGCGACCTCCGGTGGCCCGGTCCACTCGCCGTGACACGGTCATTCGCGGGCGTCCGAGCTCGATCGATTCATCGACGAGGCTCCGCTCAGTTCCAGCGAAACGCCGTTCCGTCACGGGCCGCGCTGTGTTGCGCCAGGAGAGCTATACGGGTCGTGAGGATCGCGTCCTCGGCAGAGATCGCGAGCGGGGTGTCTGCGGTCAGGTAGTCGAAGGCGAACCGGGTGGCCTCGCGGCAACGCGACCTCGCGGCACGCACGGGTCGCGGTCTCGACGAGCAACAGGTTTTGCGCGAACAGCATGTCGGCGCGACCGCGCGTGCCCGAGATCCTCATCGCGTAATCACCGTGGCGCGGGGACGCATCCGGCTGAGTCCAATCGACATCGATCGCGATCTGCAACCCGCCGTCGCAGGTCAGCACTGCCCGACCTGCGGCCGGGAACCCTGTCGTGCCCTCGGCCGAGACAGGGGATATCCAGCCCGTGACGGTCCCGGCCTTCGCGCCCGTGAACGTCAGCGCGAGGTCGATGTCGTGCACGGCGAGGTCGGCCAGGATGCCGCCATAACGGGCCGGGTCGAACAGCCAGTCCGGGCGGCCGGCGGGGCGGAGCTTGTGCGGGCCGGTCGAGGTGATCGTCACGATCTCGCCCAGTTCGCCGGACGCGATGATCTCGCGCAACGCCAGGGTGACCGGGTAGAAGCGTTTCTCGAGCAACAGCGTCAGCAGGTCGCGACCGGCGAGCGCCGCCTCGATCTCGGCGAGCTGCGCGATCGTGATCGCGAGCGGCTTGTCGACGATCGCGAAGACGCCGCGCCGGAGACACTCCGCCACGATCCCGGCCTTGCGCCGAACTCGGTCACCACGGCGGCTGCCCGTATCGCGTGCCGGTCGAGCAAGTCCCTCGGGTCGGCGTAACCGGGCGCGCCCGTGCGGCCCTCCAGCATGGCGCGGCGCGCGGGATCGGGATCGCAGACCGCCGCGATCCGGACGTCGGAGCGGCTCGCCACCTCGTCCAGCACGTAGGCGACGTGCGGATGGGCGGCTCCGATCAGCGCGATCTCGACGGGGTCTGTCACGAGGCCGCGTCCAGGCGGAACTCACCAGGGTGCACCGCCCGGCCTTCGCCGGCGGATCGATAGATTGCCGCGACGGTCCTCACCGTCTCGAACCCGTCGCGGAAGGAGATCGCGGGCTGCCGACCCTCCCGGACCGCTGCCGCGAAATCGCGCCATTGCGCGACGTGGCCCGCCATGCCGCCCGGATCGACGGCGCCGGCGAGGGCTGGATCTTCCTGCGCGTCGTGCTGCCGCTGATGCGCGGACCGCTCGGCGCGCTCTCCGTGCTCGCATTCTTCCAGGCCTGGACGGCCTTCGCCTGGCCGCTCGTCGTCGTGACGAACAAGGACACGTACACGCTCGAAGTCGGGCTCGCGCTGTTTCAGACCGGGTTCACGGTCGATCTCGGCCGCCTGAGCGCGGCCGCTTCGCTCGCGCTGATCCCGAGCGTCGTGTTCTTCTCGATCATGCGCCGCAACTTCGTGCGCGGGATCGCGGCGGGCGGCCTCAAGGAGTAGGTGGCCGCCCAGACGTCCGCCGGGATGAGAACCGCCCCGCGTCGCGTCCCCTCAGAAGATGTGGCGCAGCACGTAATAGAGCACGGCCGCGAGCGTGATGGCGGCCGGCAGGGTCATCACCCAGGCGAGCGCCATGTTGCGGACCGTCGAGCCTTGCAGCCCCGAGCCGTTCGCCGCCATCGTGCCCGCCACGCCGCTCGACAGGATGTGGGTCGTCGAGACCGGCAGCCCGTAGACCTCCGCCAACCCGATGGTACCCGCCGCCACCAGTTCGGCCGACGCACCCTGTGCGTAGGTGAGGTGGGTCTTGCCGATCTTCTCGCCGACCGTCACGACGATCCGCTTCCAGCCGACCATCGTCCCGAGGCCGAGTGCCAGCGCGACGCAGACCTTCACCCAAGTCGGGATGTAGCGCGTGCCGTCGTTGAGAAGGCCGGTATAGCCTGCAAGCGTCTTCGTCTCGGCCTCTGAGAAGCCCGAGCCGGCCTTGGGCAGGAGCCGGATCGCGTCCGACGCCAGATACATGTCGTTGCGAAGGTTCGAGGTCGCGGCCGCCGGAACCTGCTTCACCGCCCCATAGCCCTTTACGGCGTTCGCGATGTCTGTGGATAGCACCGCCAGCGCGCCGTAGACGGCCGGCTGGTTCAGGTCCTTCGTGCGGAGCGCCTCGGTGACGGCCTTGCGGGCGGCCGCTGGATTTGGCTGGTCTGCACCTGCGGCCCGGCCGGCGAAAATCCCGCTCGCGGCCTGCGAGGTCTCGATGAAGGCGGGCGTCGTGTCGTCCGACATGGTGCGGTTCAGCGCGTAGGCGGTCGGCGCGGCGCCGATCAGGATCAGCATGATCAGGCCCATGCCTTTCTGCCCGTCGTTCCCGCCGTGGAAGAAGGACACCAGCGTGCAGGTGAGGATCAGAAGCCCGCGGATCCAGAGCGGCGGAGGCGTGTCGCCTTTAGGCTCGGCATAGAGGTCCGGGCGCTTGACGACCGCTTTCAGCACCAGGAGCAGCGCCGCCGCGAGAACGAAGCCGCAGACCGGGCTGAACAGGAGCGCCTTGAAGACGCTGACCGCCTGCCCCCAATCGACGCCGGAGGTCGCCTGACTGTCCGAGGCCATCATCTGGTTCGCGAGCCCGACGCCGATCACGGAACCGATCAGAGCGTGCGAGGACGAGTTCGGCAGACCGAACGCCCAGGTGCCGAGGTTCCAGATGATCGCCGCGATGAGCAACGCGAAAATCATCGCGTAGCCGGCCGACGAGCCCGCCTGGAGGACCAACTCGACCGGAAGAAGCGTCACGATCGCGTAGGCGACCGCGCCCGATGAGAGCATCACGCCCAGGAAGTTGAAGGTGCCCGACCAGATCACCGCGACGAGCGGGGGCATGGAATGCGTGTAGATCACGGTCGCGACAGCGTTCGCGGTGTCGTGGAAGCCGTTCACGAACTCGAAGGCGAGCGCGATGAGGAGCGCGAGACCCAGCAGCGCGAAGGTGCCGACCGCGAGCGGGGTCTGACCGACGGCGTTCATGTCGGTGACGAGGCTGTAGAGCGCGTAGCCGAGCCCGGCGACCAGCACCAGCAGGAACGCGATCACCCCGCCTGGGTGAAAGGCGCCATCGAGTTTGGGACCGCTTCGTGCCCGAGAATCTGTGGGCGGAGCGAACCTCGTGGTCGCGATAGCATCCGACATGTCTGACCTCGTCTTGAACGCGTGACCCCGTCCACCTAAGCGGCCGTCATTGCGTTCATGTGACAGAGGATCGCGATCAGGCGCGGACGTTTCCAACGCGGCCGATCCCGTGGTCTCGCCCGGACTACCCCTTCTTAGCCCGCGCTGGCTTTCCGCCATCGATCATGGTCCGGCACGCCTGCGTGAGCTGGTCCCGGTTCGACACGAGGCACCGCCCGACCAGCTGACGATCCGGGATCGAGGAAGCGCAATACCTGAACGCATCCCCCATGCAGGCCTGCTTCTGGTCCGCTTCCTCAGATTGGGCGTGCCCGATCGACGGGAGAGCGAACATCGCGATGGTCAGACCCATCGCCAGCGTCGCGCGCATCCGCGTAGCCCCTCGTTCGTCAGATCGCATGCTTGAACTCCCGGCCCCAGAACACGCGGTTCACACTCGCGACGAGAACCGCGACGCTCCTGAGAGCGGAGCCGTCGTGCCGAGCCAGCGCGTCGTTACGGATCCGCTCCAGACGGCGCATCTCCACGACATATTGAGCTGTATTCATGTCCATGACGGAGGTACCTGTCGGAGCCGAGCTATCACCCAGACATGGCGTCGTAAACGGGCGATTGCATGGCGGGCGCTCACATGCCGCGCTCGCGGGCAAAAGCCGTCAGCCCGTCATTTACGAACGGTCGAGGCCACTCGCCGAGCGCCGGCCCGACACGGGCGGCACGTAACACGTCGCGATCGCGCGACGGTACGGCCGTCCGTAAGTTCGGGAGTGCCGGTTATCCCGGTCGTTTCCTCTCCGATCCGTTGGGGATCGTGGGCACGCGTTGATCGCGGTCCCGGGCGGCGTTGCTTCGTCGCCGCCTCGTGTTGGCGGGAATGTGTCAGGCCCCAATGCCCTGGTCAATCCGACGAAGGGAATGCTCAGACGATGTCGGGACGCCCGAGCTTGGCGAGTTCCACGCGCGCGCGGAGTTCGATCGCGTCCACGATGGCGTCGAGTTCTGGATCGCCCGAGGATTCGCGGCGATCGGTGAGGCCGCGCACCACGCGGCCGAGTTCCGTCGCGGGCACCCGCCCCGTCAGGAGCACTGCCTTCAACCCGTCGAGCCCGTCCAGGATCTCGCGCCCGCGCCGGGCGGAGCGGCGGCGCCGCTCGGATGGATGGTCCTCCTGCTGTAGCGCAAGAATGGCGTCCAGGGTCGCTAGCGGTGCGGCGGACCGGACCGACGCCGCGCGCGTGCCGGACTTACCGCTCGCGACCTCGAATCGGTGCTGTCCGGAGCTCTCCGGCCGTATCGTGCCGGCCGCCGCGGTGGCGAACGGCAACGGAGATCTCGGATCGATGCGCAAGAGGGCTCGCTCGGCCATGGTGGGACGCACGCGACCATCGCCGCGCATGGTTAACGACGCGTGAAGCGGCCTGCAGGTTCTACCGGGTATGGCATACCCTGATCGGCAGATCCGGTCATCGAGACTGTGTGAGCGTTGCAGGATCACATGCGAAATCAGGAGTTTACCAGCTCACAGGGCGTGGCATGGCTTTGGCGACGCGTTTGGCATGACACGTCAACGACCGAATTCCAGCTTGAAGCGCCCCGTCCTGGCGCTACGCATCGCGCTGGCGCTCATCTGCGGGCTGCCGGCCCTCGGCCCCGGGCAGGCGCTCGCGCTGTCGCGCATCAAGGATCTCGCCCAGATCGAAGGTGTGCGCCAGAACCAGCTCGTCGGCTACGGTCTCGTGGTCGGCCTCAATGGCACGGGCGACACGCTGAACAACGCGCCCTTCACCAAGCAGTCGCTGACCGCGATGCTGGAACGGCTCGGCGTCAACACGCGCGGCGCGACGCTCAGGACCGCGAACGTCGCGGCCGTCATGGTGACCGCCGGCCTGCCGGCCTTCGCCACCCAGGGCACGCGGCTCGACGTAACGGTCTCGGCGCTCGGTGACTCGAAATCGCTCCAGGGCGGTACGCTCCTCGTCACACCGCTCCTCGGCGCGGACGGCGAGGTCTACGCTGTCGGCCAGGGCTCCGTCGCGATCGCGGGGTTCCAGGCGGAGGGCGAGGCCGCCAAGGTGACGCGCGGCGTGCCGACGGTCGGGCGCATCGCGAACGGCGCCATCATCGAGCGCGAGGTCGAGTTCAAGCTGAACACGCAGCGGGGCCTGCGGCTGTCGCTGCGCAACCCCGACCTCACGACCGCGAAGCGGGTCGCGGCCTCCATCAATGACTTCCTCGGCGCGGACACGGCCGAGCCGACAGATCCCTCGACCGTCGCGATCCAGATCCCGGCGAAGTACAAGGGGAACATGATCCAGATGCTGACCGAGATCGAGCAGCTCCGGGTCGAGCCCGACCAGACGGCCCGCATCGTGATCGACGAGCGCTCCGGCATCATCGTGATGGGGCGCAACGTGCGCGTCTCGCAGGTTGCGGTCGCGCAGGGCAATCTCACGGTCACCATCTCGGAGCGCCCCGAGGTCAGCCAGCCGGACACGCCCTTCGGGGGCGGCGAGGCGGTCGTCGTGCCACGCACGAGCGTCAAGGTGGACACGGGCGACAAGAACAAGCTCGCGCTGGTCGGCGACGGCGTCTCGCTGCGCGAAGTGGTGGACGGCCTGAACGCGCTCGGCATCGGGCCGCGCGACCTGATTTCCATTCTCCAGGCCATCAAGGCGTCCGGCGCCCTGCAGGCCGACATCGAGGTGATGTGATGGTGGCTCCTCTCGCGATGATGGGCATCAAGGCGGCTGCGAGCATCGTGGGTGCGGTCGGCGACGCGCTGAGCTCGAAGCCCGATCCCGCCTCGACCAACGCTCAGACGCGCAAGACCGCGAACGATTTCGAGACGATGTTTCTCGAGGAATCGCTCAACCGCATCACCCAATCCAGCGGCGAAGACGGACCGCTCGGCGATAACGGCACGAACGGCATCCACCGCTCCATGCTGGTCAACCAATACGCCCAGCAGATCACGAAGAGCGGCGGCGTCGGCATCGCGGACCAGGTCTATCGCCAGATGCTGACCATGCAGGAAGGGGCGGCCCATGGCTCAGCCTGATCGCGCCATGCCTGCCGCACTCACCAGCCGCGCCGATGCGGAGGCGCTCGTATGTCGCGTGATGGAGACCATCACGGCGTTGGAGGCGGCGCTCGAGACGGAGACGCAACATCTCGCGGCAGGCCGCATCCGACAGGGGCTCGCGGGTGATCGCGCCAAGGCCGACCTCACGGGCGCCTACCTCGCGGCAATCACGGCCGCAAAGACGAACGCGGTTGCGGCGAAGCGTCTCGCGCCGGATCTGCTGCCCGCGCTCGGGACCGCCCAGGCCAAGCTCCACGCGGCGGCTCTGCGCAATGAGGCCGTGCTCGCGACCGCCAAGGCGGTATCGGAAGGCCTCGTACGGGCGATGGCCGACGAGGTCGCGAAACAGGCGCGACCGCAGGCCTACGGCGTCCCGGCACGTCACGCGATGCCGGCGCGCGCGCCCGGACCCGTTGCGTTCTCGGGCCGGTTCTGAACCGGCGCCGAGTAGCCGCGTCACCTCGGGCATCTCGGTTCGCACAGCGAACTCGATCTCAGTTTCGCACACCTCGCCGGCCCCGGCGCTCGACCGCGAGGCTCCAGCGCGAGAGGCCGAAGCACATCAGCCAGTAGATCACGCCCGCGAACGCGTAGGCTTCCCAGGTCTTGCCCACCCAGGCCGGGTCCGCGAGGGCCGCCTGCGCGATGCCGAGGAGATCGAAGATCGAGACGATCAGCACGAGCGACGTGTTCTTGACGAGCGCGATGAACTCGTTCGTGAGCGCCGGCAGCGAGACCCGCAGCGCCTGCGGGAGGATCACGAGCCCGGTCGTGCGCCAGTAGCCGAGGCCGAGCGCCGCCGCGGCCTCGGCCTGGCCCGGCGGGAGCGCCTGAAGGCCGCCCCGCACGGCCTCCGCCATATAAGCCGCGATACACAGCCCGAGCCCGATCACGGCGCGCGCCAGCCGGTCGATCCCGGCGCCGTCCGGCAGGATGAGCGGCAGGAGGAGAGAGGCTAGGAACAGCACCGCGATGATCGGCACGCCGCGCCAGAACTCGATGGCGATCGTCGCGATGAGCCGGATCACCGGCAGGCGGGACTGGCGTCCGAGCGCCAGCACGATCCCGAGCGGCAACGCGAGGAGCGCGCCGTAGACCGACAGGAAGACGGTCAGCATCAGCCCGCCCCACTCGCGGGTCTCGACCGGGCGCAAGCTCCAGCCGCCGTGAAGCAGCCAGACCCCGAGCGGCGGCCCGACGATCAGCGCCGCGAGCCCGAGGGGGCGCTTTCCCGGCAGGCCGGGCCAGGCCAGCGACGCGGTTACGGCCACGAGCAGCGCGCCCGCGAGGTCGACGCGCCATCGCTCCGCCTGCGGGTAGAAGCCGTACATGAACTGACCGAAGCGGGCCCGCACGAAGACCCAGCACGCGCCGGACCCCGTGCAGTCGTCGCGCGTCGTGCCCGAGACGGTCGCGTCGAGCACGAGCCAGCGCAACAGCGGGATGGCGGCCCAGACCAGCAGCGCCGCGCAGGCGAGCGTGATCGCGGCGTCGAGCGGCGTCCCGAAGAGGTTGCGCGCGAACCGCCGGCCGTGGCGCGGGCCGATGATCGTGACACGCCCGTCGGACGCGATCTCGGCCTGCCCGGGCCCGAACGGGACGAGCCCGGCATCCGCCCCGTTCACCGCGTCACCAGCGCGGTCCGGGCGTTGTAGGCGTTCATGGAGGCGGACACCGCGAGGCTGATCGCTAGATAGAGCGCGAGCGTGATCGCCACGATCTCGATCGCCTGACCGGTGTTGTTGAGCGCCGAGCCCATGAACAGGCTGACGACGTCCGGATACGCGATGGCGGCCCCGAAAGACGAGTTCTTGACGACGTTGAGGTACTGGCTCGTCAGGGGCGGGACCATGACGCGCATCGCCTGCGGGATCGTGACGAGCCGCAGAATCTGGCCGGGCCTGAGCCCGATCGCCTTCGCGGCCTCGATCTGCCCGCCCGGGACGGCCAGGATGCCGGCCCGCACGATCTCCGCCACGAAGGCGGCCGTGTAGGTGGAGAGCGCCGCGAACAGCGCCACGAATTCGGGCACCAGCACGAAGCCGCCTCGGTAGTTGAAGCCGCGCAGCACCGGTATGTCCCAGCCGGTCCCGAAGGCCGCCACGGTCAGCGCGAGCATGGGTAGGGCGACAACGAGCAGCGTGCCCGTGAGGCCGAGCGGCAACGCGTGGCCCGTCCGCGCCTGCCGCCGGCGTGAGACCGCGAGGAGGGCGACCTGGGCGACGATCCCGGCCGCGAGGACGAGGAGCGCCCACACGAAGCCGCCCGTCGCGTTCGGCAACGGCATGGTCAGCCCGCGATTGTTGAGGAACGCGACGCCGAACAGGGCGAGCGAGGCGCGTGGCGCCGGCAGGGACGCCACGACCCCGAAATACCAGATCAGCACGAAGAACAGCAGCGGGATGTTGCGCGCGAACTCGACGTAGGCTCCCGCGATGCCGGACAGCATGGCGTTGCGCGACAGGCGCGCGACGCCGATCGCGAAGCCGAGCACCGTCGCGGCCACGATCGCGACCGCCGACACGAGCAGCGTGTTGACGATCCCGACCCAGAGCAGGCCCAGGATCGAGGAGGCGGACGTGTAGCCGGTGAGCTGGAACGGGATGTCGATCCCGGCCTGCCGCCACAGAAAATCGAAGCCGGACGCGATGCCGGCCTTGACCATATTCTGCGAGGCGTTGCGCACGAAGTAGACGAGGAGCGCGACGAGCGAGACCGCGACGGCCGCCTGCGCGATCACGTCGCGCACCTTGCGGTCGCGCAGCGCGGCGGCGAGGCTCACGCGCCCGCCATCACGGTCTCGGAGCGGGCGGCGCCACCGTGGCGGCGGCTTGGCCCGAGACACGCAGGCTTGCCGCCACCCGGCCCGACGCCTTCGCGTCCTCGACGAGATCGCGCACGAACGGGAGTGCGACGTCCCGTCCTTTCGGGATCGCGACCGCCTGCTCGATGGCCATGAAGCGCTCGGCGATCGGCCGCAGGGCCGGATCTTGCGCCGCGAAGCCCTCGACCTGCCGGCGGACGCCTGCCAGCACGTCAACCTGACCCGCCTTCAGTGTATCGCGCGCCGTCGTGGCGCTGCCCGAGCGCACTAGGCTCGCGTGCTTGAGCGCGCGGGTCAGAAACAGGTCGTAGGCGCTCCCTCCGGAGACTCCGATTCGTATGCCGTCGCGATCGACCTCGTCGATCGTGCGGAGGGTCGAGCCGGCCGGCACGACATACGTTCCCTCGATGATCACGTAGGGTGCCGTATAGTCGATCTCGCGTCCGCGAACCGGGTCGATTGCCAAGAAGGCGACGTCCCACTCGTGCCGCGCGACGGCGTCGGTGACGCGGCCGGCGCCGTCATAGACCACGAAGGCGAGCGGCACGCCGAGGGCGTCCGCGAGAGCGCGGGCGAGGTCGGCCGACACGCCCTTGGGGCCGTCCGGCCCGGCTTGGGCGAGGACCGGATTGCCGTAGTTGATCGCGGCCCGCAGCGTTCCCGTCGGCGCGAGCGCCCGCGTCACCTCGGCCGAGACCGAGCCGGCTTCGGCCGCCCCCACGGACGTCATGCCGAGCAGTCCTACCAGGGCGAGAACCCGGAACATCGCATGCGACACCCGTGCCGAACCTACTGGAACGGCGGGGAGAACAGCGCGCCGCCCTTCGTCCAGAGTTCGTTCTTGCCCCGTGCGAGCTTGAGCGGTGAGCCCAAGCCGACCGTGCGCTCGTAGCTCTCGGCGTAGTTCCCGACCTGCTTGATCGCCTGGTACATCCAGTCGTTCGGGATCCCCATCATGGCGCCGAACCCTCCCTCGACGCCGAGTAGCCGGCGGATATCGCCCGATTGGGAGGACGCCTTCATCTCGTCGACGTTCTTCGAGGTGACGCCGTAGGCCTCGGCGGCGATCTGGCCGTTGAGCACCCAGCGAACGACGAGCTGGAAGCGCTCGTCGTTCCAGCGCGTCGTCGGGCCTTGCGGGTCGTTCGAGATCGTCTCGGTCATGACGACGTTGTCGTCCGGCTTCTTCAGCTTGATGCGCTGGCCGGCGAGCGCCCCGATCCCGGCCGTGTAGGCGTCGCAGCGCCCCGAATCGTAGGCCGCGATCGCGTCGTCGTTCTTCTGGAAGTTGATGATCGAGATCTTGAGGCCGCGCTCCTTGAACCAGTCGGCCGCGTTCTTCTCCTCCGTCGAGCCCGCCGCCACGCAGACGGACGCTCCGTCGAGGTCCTTCGGGGTCGCGGCCGCGCCCTTGCGCACCACGAAGGTCTGTCCCTCGTAGAAATTAATCCCCTGAAAGTTCACGCCGAGCGTCGCGTTGCGCGAGAAGGTGATGGTGGTGTTGCGCGCGAGCACGTCCACTTGGCCCGACTGCAGCACGGGCCAGCGCTGCTGGACCGAGGTCGGCGTGAACTTGACCTTGGTGGCGTCGCCGAGGATGGCCGCTGCCAGCGCGCGGCAGTAATCGACGTCGATCCCGGACCACTCGCCCTTATCGTTCGCGTAGGAGAAGCCGGGCAGCCCGAGATGCACACCGCATTCGAGATGCCCGCGCGCCTTGATGGCGTCGAGCGTCGGCGAGGGCGCGAGTTGCTGGGCGGATACGGAGCCCGCCGCGATCGTCAGGACCGCCGTGAGTGCGAGGTGTTTCGGTAAGCTGGACACACGGAACTCCCGAACGGGCGTTATCCGCCCGGGCGAATACGGTGTGGCAAGCGGCGTGCCGGGTCAACGCGCCTCTTCATCACGTGTCGAGACAGGAGCGCCCGTACTCCACTATGGCTGCGGCCTCGAACGGCAGCGGAGCGTCATCGTGCAGGCACGGCATTTCGATCACGTGTGGACAGGCGCGCGGCTCGCGACTTTGGCGGCGGGTCTGCCCGGCCTCGGGATCGTGGAGGCTGGTGCGGTCGCGGCGCAGGACGGGCGCATCGCGTTCGCGGGGCCTGAATCCGACCTGCCGGCCGGCTGGAGCGCGGATCTCGTCACGCCCTGCGAGGGGCGCTGGATCACGCCCGGCCTCGTCGACTGCCACACCCACCTCGTCTACGCGGGCAATCGGTCGGACGAGTTCGAGCGGCGGCTCGACGGCGTATCCTACGAGGAGATCTCACGCGCCGGCGGCGGCATCGCGGCGAGCGTCCGGGCGACGCGCGCCGCTTCCGAGGACGAACTCGTGACGGCCTCGCTGCCGCGGCTCGACCACCTCATCGCGGAGGGCGTGACGACGCTCGAGATCAAGTCCGGCTACGGGCTCGACTTGGCCACCGAGGCGAAGATGCTGCGCGCGGCGCGCCGGCTGGGGGTCGAGCGCGAGGTCGGGATCGAGACGACCTTCCTCGGCGCGCACGCCATGCCGCCGGGCATGACCGACCGCGAGGCCTATATCGATGCCGTCTGCGCCATGATCCCGGCGCTTGCGGCCGAGGGCCTCGTCGACGCGGTCGACGGGTTCTGCGAGGGCATCGCGTTCTCGCCGGGTCAGATGGCGCGCGTCTTCGGGGCCGCGCAGACAGCCGGGCTGCCGGTGAAGTTGCACGCGGACCAGCTCTCGAACCTAGGCGGTGCGGCTTTGGCGGCTCGGTTCGGCGCGCTCTCGGCCGACCATCTCGAACACACGGACGAGGCGGGCGCGGCCGCGATGGCGGCCGCCGGCACGGTCGCGGTGCTGCTGCCCGGCGCGTATTACACGCTGCGCGAGACGCAGGCGCCACCTGTCGCGGCCTTGCGCCGGCATGGCGTCCGGATGGCGCTCGCGACCGACGCAAATCCCGGTACTTCGCCTCTGACCTCCATCCTGCTCGCCATGAACATGGGCGCGACGCTCTTCCGCATGACGGTCGAAGAGTGCATCGCGGGGGTGACGCGCGAGGCCGCCCGCGCGCTCGGCCTCGCGGACGAGATCGGCACGCTGGAGCCCGGCAAGTGGTGCGACCTCGCGATCTGGGACATCGCGCGCCCAGCCGACCTCGTCTATCGCATCGGCTTCAACCCATTGTACGCGCGGGTGAAGAGCGGAGTCTGACTCTTTCCCCCGTCATGGCCGGGCCGAGCCCCGCCATGACGGTCTCGTGTGACGAGCACGCTCATGGCCTCGAATCTGCTTTGCTCTCGCGGCGCATGACCCGATACAGGTTGCGTCAGTCCATTGTCCGGGAGTCCACTATCGTGAAGGCATTGCTCGCCGCCCTCTCGCTCGCCGTCGCGTCCGTCACGGCCGCCTCGGCTCAGGACACCAAGGTCGTCATCGGCATCTCGGGCTGGACTGGGTTCGCGCCCCTGACGCTCGCGAGGGAGGCCGGCATCTTCAAGACGCACGGCCTCGACGTCGAGCTGAAGAAGATCCCGCAGGCCTCGCGCAACCTCGCGCTGGCGTCGGGCGACATCCAGTGCGCGGCCACCACCGTCGAGACCTGGATCGTGTGGACCGCGAACGGCATCCCGACGAAGCAGATCTTCCAGCTCGACAAGTCCTACGGGGCCGACGGCATGGTGGTGAAACCCGAGATCGCGTCCATCAAGGACCTCAAGGGAAAGACCGTCGCGGCCTCCTCGCCCGGCACCTCGCCCTATTTCGCGCTCGCCTGGTTCCTGAAGAAGAACGGCATGACCCCGAAGGACGTCACGGTCGTGAACCTGGAGCCGGGCCCGGCCGCGACCGCGTTCGTGGCCGGCCAGAACGACGCCGCCATGACCTACGAGCCCTATCTCTCGACGGTCCGGTCGAACCCGAAGGCGGGTAAGATCATCGCCACCACCCTCGACTATCCGATGGTGATGGACACGGTCGGCTGCACGCCGAAATTCCTCGACGATCACCCGAAGGTCGCGAAGGCGCTGGCCGACAGCTACTTCGACGCGCTCGCGATGATCGGCAAGGATCAGGCGAAGTCCTACGAGATCATGGGCGCCGACGTGAAGCAGACGGGCGAGCAGTTCGGCGCCTCGGCCAAATTCCTGCGCTGGCAGGACCGCGAGGCCAACGCCAAGTTCTTCGCGGGCGAGTTCAAGACGTTCTCCGCCGAGGCGGCCGACCTCTTGCAGGAGATCGGCATCATCAAGCAGGTGCCGGACCTGGACGTGATGGCGGACATGCGCGGGCTGAAGTAGCGATAGTCGCTCGGATCACCTCCTACCTCATCCTGAGGTGCTCGGCCGAATGGCCGAGCCTCGAAGGAGGCCCCCAGAGCGCACTGGATCCTCCTTCGAGGCCCGCTTTGCGGGCACCTCAGGATGAGGACATCGCTGTGAGCCGAGGCCCACGATGATCCGCCCGCTCGAACCCGTCCGCCGGCCCGCCCGGATCGCGCTCGGCCTCGCGTTCTTCGTCCTGTTCGTGGCCGCCTGGGCGCTGGCGACCAATGGCGGCTACGTGTCGAAGACGTTCCTCGCCGACCCGGTTACCATGCTCGAGGACGGGTGGGAGCTGATGACGCGCTTCGGCTTCGCGCACGACATCGCCATGACGGTGTGGCGGGTCGTCGGCGGGTTCGTGATCGCGGCCTTGATTGCGGTACCGGCGGGCATCCTCATGGGGGCGTTCAAGCCCGTCGAGGCCTTGCTCGAACCCTTCGTGTCCTTCGCGCGCTACCTGCCGGCCTCTGCCTTCGTGCCGTTGCTGATCCTATGGGCGGGGATCGGCGAGTTGCAGAAGCTCCTCGTCATCGTGATCGGCTCGGTCTTCCAGATCTGCCTGATGGTGGCGGTCGCGGTCGGGGGCACGCGGCGCGACCTCGTGGAGGCGGCCTATACGCTGGGCTCGACGGGGCGCTCCGTCGTGCGCCGCGTGCTGATCCCCGCGAACGCGCCCGATATCGCGGAGATCCTGCGGCTCGTGCTCGGCTGGGCCTGGACCTACGTGATCGTGGCCGAGCTCATCGGCTCGTCGTCGGGCATCGGCCACATGATCATCGAGAGCCAGGCGCTGCTCGCGACCGGGCAGATCATCTTCGGCATCATCGTGATCGGGGTGATCGGCCTCGTATCGGATTTCGCCTTCAAGGCCTTGAACCGCGCGCTGTTCCCCTGGCGGCTCGCGTGAGCGCGCCGACGCTCCTCATTGAGGGCGTCGGGCGGACCTTTCCGTCCCGCGCCGGTT
>CAHJXE010000030.1 GCA_903644085.1 Hyphomicrobiales bacterium | reverse complement strand
CCGGCCCGGCCTCACCTTCGCGGGCTTCCTCCTCTACCCGCCGGAGGGAAATCCCGCTGCCACCCAGGCCTTCCTGGACGAGGCGCTCGCCGGCATCCGGGCGTCCGGACTCGAGGCCCGCATCGTCTCAGGCGGCGGCACGCCGAACCTGCCGCGGCTGGGCGCGATCGCGGGCGTGACGGAGCACCGCGCCGGGACCGTGATCTTCAACGATCGCATGATGATGCGGGCCGGGATCGCGACGCTGGAGGATTGCGCGCTGACCGTTCTGGCGACAGTCGTCAGCCGGGCGGCGCCCGATCGCGGCATCCTGGACGCGGGCTCGAAGACGCTGACGAGCGACACCGGAGGCGGGCTCGACGGGTTCGGCCTGATGCTCGACCATCCGGGCGCCCGCATCGCGAGCTTCGCGGAGGAGCACGGGTTCCTGGACCTCTCGGCGTGCGCCGCACCTCCAGCGGTCGGCGAGGTGGTGCGCATCGTGCCGAACCATGTCTGCGTCGTCGTCAACATGATGGACCGCCTGATCGCGACGCGCGGCGACAGGGTCGTGGGCGAGATCCCGGTCGCGGCCCGCGGCCGTCTCACCTGAGGCTGGCCCGTCGAGCCGGCAGGTCGATGCGCGTCGCTTGGACCGCCGCCGCAAGCTGGTTTAACGTTCTCGCATGATGTCCCTCGACGAGCTCGGCCAAGTCCTCTCACGCTGGTCCTCGGACCTGCCGGGCGACCTGTTCAGAGATCTTCCACGCGACTGGTCCGCGTTGGTCCGGAGCATGGAGCCGCGTTGGCTCGCGGTCGTCCTGGTCCCGGCCTTCGTGGCGGCGGTGTCGCGCCTCGTGTCAGCGACGCTCGCCTGCCTGCTGCTCTCGGGCGTGATGCTCTCGCTCGCGACACCGTCGGATCCGGTCCACGACCTGCCGCAGATCGTCGCCGCGTGGATGGCCGGCATCCTGATCGCGATCACGGCTTGGTCCCTCAGGCGGCACAAGTCGCGTGCGCGCCGGGAGACGGCGCGGACCGCCGCGCTGGCGAGGGACCTCGAGGAGACGCGGGCCGCGCTCGAGCGTGAAGTCTTCGCGCGTGTGCTCCGCCAGGCACCCGACGGACCGCGCAGACGAGAGCCGACGGCCTCTGGCGAGACGGGACGACGGGTCGCCGAGTCCTGACGCGAGACGCGTCCCGAGCCGCCCCGCCCGACCGGTCGAGAAGTCGAAGACCGGCCCAACGTCACGCGATCGACGGGATCGGGTTCAAATCGGGACGCCTTTTACGAGAATTAAACCTTGATCCGTGATTTTCGGTCGCATGAACGGATCCTTCTCGCCCATGCGCTTCGTGGCGCGGCTCTGCGGTCGCCGGATGACCGGCCGGGATCGGAGGCCGTCGCCGGCACGGCTCGGCTCGGCTCGGCTCGGCTCGGCACCGCTCGGATCGGCACCGCTCGGATCGGCACCGCTCGGATCGGCGTGGGTCGGGCACCTCGGACCGGCTCTCCGTCCGGCTCTCGCCGGCTGTCTCGCGCTCGGGGCGGCGGGCTGCGGGTTCATCGCCAAGGACGGTCCGACGGGATTGTCGGTGCGCTCGACGGCGAGCGTGACCGTGCGCGACACGGTCGGCCCGGTCGGCTACGCAGTCGTCGAGCTGAGTCCGGTCGCCATGAGGATCGCGAACGAGCTGACGCTCGCGCGCAATCCCACCTTCACGGGCCTCTTCACCAGTTCTCGCAACACGGACGTGCGGATCGGGGTCGGCGACATCGTGTCGATCACGATCTTCGAGGCGACCTCGGGCGGCCTGTTCATCCCGCAGGAGGCCGGAAGCCGCGCGGGCAACTTCGTGCAGATCCCGAACGAGCAGGTCGATAACAGCGGCACGATCACGGTGCCCTATGCCGGGGCGGTCAAGGTCGCGGGGCTGACGGCGCGGCAGGCGTCCGAGGAAATCTCGCGGCGTCTGTCGAGACGCGCGATCGAGCCGCAGACGGTTGTGACGATGTCCGAGCGGCGCGGCAACGACATCAGCGTGCTGGGCGACGTCAACTTGCCGACCCGGTTCTCGCTCGATCCTGGCGGCATCAAGCTGCTCGGCGCGATGGCTCGCGCCGGCGGCCCGAAGAACCCGCCCTACGAGACGATCGTCACGATCCAGCGGGGCGGCCGCACGACGCAGGCGAGCCTCAGCACCATCGTGCGCACGCCCAAACAGAACGTCCAGCTCGCGCCGGGCGACGTCGTCTACGTGTCCCGCGAGCCCAAGATCTTCCTCGCGCTCGGTGCAACCCCCTCCCCCGGGGCGGTCGGCGGCACGAACAACCGCCGCTTCACCTTCGACAACGACAACATGACGCTCTCGGAAGCCGCCGCGAAGGCCGGCGGCCTCGACACGACCCGCGCCGACCCGCGCGGCGTCTTCCTCTACCGGCAGGAGACCAAGGCGGCGCTCGCCGCCATGGGGGTGAACGTGTCCAGGTACCGGGAGGATTCGGTCCCGACGATCTACGTGGCGGATTTCAGCCGCGGCGACACCTTCTTCCTCGCGAACAGCCTGTACCTGCGCGACCGTGACGTGGTCTTCGTGTCCGAGGCGCCCAGCGCCGATCTGGAGAAATTCACGACGGCGCTCGGCGGCCTCACTGGCAACGCTGCGTCCCTCGGCGCGATCCGCTGATCGAGCGAAGCTGGGTACAATCCGACGCGATCCATTAACTAGTCGTGAAGGTTTTGCGCCCGTCCCGCATGGTTACCATTGCGTTAACGAGGGCTCTGACGAACAATCGACGCGTCGATGAACGTGTCGATCTCGGAGCGGGGTTCAGCGCATGAGGATCTTTTCGAGGCAGGTCGTACTCGGTCTGTCCATCGGGGTCGTCGCCGCGGGCGGCGGATTGCTCTCCCAGCTCGGCGGCTCCGTGGCGCAGACGAGCGCCACGACGGGCCCGCGTCGGGCCTGCCCCCGCCCTTCCGACGCGGTCGCGTCCGTCCAGCCGACGGCGCCACAGAGCGTGGCGGCGGCGCGACCGGTCACCGATCCGGTCGAGACCGGCGCACTCGCGGCCCCGGATCCATACAAGACGCGGATCGTCGTCGTCGAATGGAAGATCAAGGCCGGCCGTGAGTGCGACTTCCTCGATTACTGGGCGACCCGCTCCACGATCCCCAACCGGGCAGGCCTCGTCGGCGAGTTCCTGAGCGAGGTCGACGCCCAACCCTGGATCAACTGGAAGCTCGAAGACGGCTACACGACCTATTACAATGTCGGCATCTGGCGCGATGCGCCCGCCTTCCAGGACCAGATCGGCAAGTACATCGACAACAACCGCCCGCCGCTGGAATTCGAGGCCGCCAAGCGAGCGCGCGTATTCCTCGCGCCCGAACGCTGGCGCATCGGCGCCGCGTCACTGCCCGCCGGCGACCCCGACGGCGTGCGCTGATCGCCGCGGCATTGATCCAATCCCGGTATCCTGCGTGTTGCGGGTGCCGGGAGCGTCGTGTAAGGGCATCGCCCCTGACGATCCAACTGAACCGATCCCGCGCGGCCAGAACGCTCAGGCGGATCCCGGGCGGGTCCATTCGAGCGAGCGAGTTCCATGTCCTCCACCTTCGACACGGTCGCGGGCATCATCTCGGACACGGCCGACATCCCGCGCGAGAAGATCACGCCCGAGAGCCACGCCATCGACGATCTCGGGATCGACTCGCTCGCGTTCCTCGACATCGCGTTCGCGGTCGACAAGGCGTTCGGCATCAAGCTCCCCCTCGAGAAGTGGACCCAGGAGGTCAACGAGGGAAAGGTGCCGGCCGAGGAGTATTTCGTGATCAAGAACCTCGTCGCCCGGATCGACTCGCTCGTGGCCGCGAAGGGCGCGTGACCCGCGTCTCGTCGACGGCTCGGTGACGGCCCCGCCCAGGCCCTGACATGCGGCTCGAATATTTCGAGATGATCGACCGGGTGGAGGAGATCGACGTCTCCGCCGGCACCATCCGGACGATCTCGACGGTTCCGGACGCCAGCCCCGTGTTCGAGGGTCATTTTCCCGATCACCCGCTCGTGCCGGGCGTGCTCCTTACCGAGACGATGGCGCAGGCCTCGGGCTATCTCGTGCTGGCGATGCGCGACTTCGCCGAGATGCCCTTCCTGATGGCGGTGGACCGGGCACGCTTCCGCACCTTCGTGGGTCCAGGCGCCGAGCTCTTGGTCGAGGCGCGGCTCTCGCACGAAGGCTCCGGCTACGTGGCGACGCGCGCGAGCGTGAGCGTCGAGGGCAAGCGGATCGCCGACGCCGAGCTCCGGTTCCGCACCATGCCGTTCCCGGACGGCCTCGACGGGCGTATGCGCGAGCAGGCGCGGCGGATCGGCCTCGACCTGGTCGTCGCGTGACGCGCCGACCGGTCGTCGTCACGGGCGTCGGGCTCGTGTCGAGCCTCGGCGAGAGCCTGGGCGAGCACGTCGCCGCGCTCATGGGCGGAGAGCCGCCCCGGATCGACGCGGAGCGTTTCGCGCCCTACCCCGTACATCCGGCCCCGCCGATCACGTGGGATCCTCAGATCCCGAAAAAGTCCGACCAGCGCCAGATGGAGCCGTGGCAGCGGCTCGGCTGCTACGCGGCCGGGCTGGCGCTCGATAGTGCGGGCCTCAAGGACGACGTCGCGTTGAAGGCCCGCATGCAGCTCATCGTGGCCTCGGGCGGCGGCGAGCGCGATTGGGCGGTCGACGGGCAGATCCTGACGGGCCTGCGCGACGCGGCCGATCCGGGCGCCTACCTGAACGAGCGCCTCATGGGCGATCTCAGGCCGACGCTCTTCCTCGCGCAGCTCTCGAACCTGCTCGCCGGCAACGTCTCGATCGTGCACGGCGTCACGGGGGCCTCGCGCACCTTCATGGGCGAGGAGGCCTGCGGGACGGACGCGCTACGCATCGCGGAGGCGCGAGTCGCGGCGGCCCAAGCCGACATCATGATGGTCGGCGGCTCCTTCAACGCAGAACGGCCGGATTCTCTCCTCGTCTTCGAGATGGGCGGATATCTCTGGTCGCACCCCTACGTGCCCGTCCTGGAGCGGCCGGCTCAGGGCGGCGGCTTCATCCTGGGCTCGGCGGCGGCCTTCCTGGTGATCGAGAGCGAGGACCACGCGGCGACGCGCGGCGCCAGGACGCTGGCGCGGCTCCACCCGGTCGGCTCCGCGCGGACCCGGCGTGAGCCCGGCGACGTCGAGCGATCGATCGAGCGGCTCTGGCGGGAGGCCGCGCCCGCCCCCGACGCGACGATTCTCTCGGCCGCGACGGGCGTCGCGGGTCCGACGCAGGAGGAGACGGTCACGCTGACGCGACTCGGCCCCGGACGGCCGTATCACGCGCTCGGCGATCTCGTCGGCCACACGCTCGAAGCCTCGGCGCCGGTCGCGGCCGCGGTCGGGGCCGGCCTGATCCTCGCCGGACACGCGTCGGACGTCGTCGCGCCGATCGTGGGACATCGGCGCGGAGAAGGCTTGGTGCGGCTCTCCGCCATGAGTTAAGAGCTCCCGATGGCCGCCGACACCGACGCACAGGGACGACCGCTCGTCGCGGTCACCGGACTGGGGCTCGTGACGTCGCTCGGCTGCGGGCAAGACGAGACCTGGGCCGCGCTCACGGCCGGGCGATCCGGCGTCCGGGCGATCACTCGCTTCCCGACCGAGGGCCTGCGCACGCGCATCGCCGGGACGGTCGACTTCATCGACCTCGACGCACTCTCGGCGCCGCTGCTCTCGGAGCGCCTCGCGGAGCTTGCGGGCAGGGAAGCTGTCGCGCAATCCGGCCTCGGGCGGCCGGGCGACTTCCCGGGCGCACTGTTCATGGCCGTGCCCCCGGTCGAGATGGAGTGGGATCAACGCCGCGAGCTCGCGCAAGCCTCCGCCGCGACGGGCGAGGTCACCTACGTCGACCTGTTGCGCGCGGCCGCTACGGGCGCATTCAGGCCCTGGCACGACCTCTTCACCTTCGGGACGGTCGCGGACCGGATCGCGGACCGGTTCGGCACCCTCGGCTCGCCGATCTCGCTCTCGACCGCGTGCTCGTCCGGGGCGACCGCCATCCAGCTCGGGGTCGAGGCGATCAGGCGCCGTGAGACGGACGCGGCGCTCTGCATCGGGACCGACGGGTCGGTGAACCCTGAATCGCTCGTGCGCTTCTCGCTCCTCTCCGCGCTCTCCACCCAGAACGACCCGCCGGAGGGCGCGTCGAAACCCTTCTCGAGGAACCGCGACGGCTTCGTGATGGGCGAGGGCGCGGGTGCGCTGGTCTTGGAGAGCGCCGCGTCGGCGCGGGCGCGGGGTGCGCGCATCCTCGGCTACGTGCTCGGCTGCGGCGAGAAGGGCGACGGCTTCCACCGCACCCGGTCGAGCCCCGACGGTGCGCCCATCATCGCGGCGATCCGCATGGCGCTCGACGACGCGGACCTCGGCCCCGACGACATCGACTACGTGAACGCGCACGGGACCGGCACGCCCGAGAACGACAAGATGGAGTCGCTCGGCCTGACGAGCGTACTGGGCGAACGCATGAAGAGCGTGCCGATCTCGTCGAACAAGTCGATGGTCGGCCACACGCTGACCGCCGCCGGGGCGGTCGAGGCCGTGGCGTCGCTGAAGACGATCGCGGAAGGCCGCATCCCGCCCACCATCAACTACGCGGTGCCCGATCCCGCGATCCCGCTCGACGTCGTACCCGGCGCGGCGCGCGACGCGCAGATCCGCTTCGTCCTGTCGAACTCGTTCGGGTTCGGCGGTCAGAACTCCTGCCTCGTCTTCGGGGCCGAACCCAAGACCGCGACGTGAGCCAGCGCGTCCTCGTCACGGGCGGCGGCCGAGGTCTCGGCGCCGCGATCGTGACGGCGCTCGCCGGAGCCGGGTTCGACGTCGACTTCACCTACAGGCGCTCGCGCGAAGAGGCGGCCTCGCTCGTCGAAACGCTCGGCGCCGCCCATCCGGACGTCGCGATCACCGCGCACGCGGTCGATCTCGCAGACCGCGCCGCGCTCGACGCCTTATGCGACGTGATCGAGGGCGAGACCTGGTTCGGCCTCGTCCACAATGCCGGGCAGCCCTACGACGCGCTCGCCGCCACCCTGGACCAGGACAGGGCCGAGGCCGTCATGCAGGTGAACGTCTGGTCCCTGACCCGGCTCGCCAAGGCCGTGCTGCGCGGGATGATCCGGGCGCGCGCGGGCCGGGTCGTGGCGATCGGATCGGTCGCGGCGCTCCGGGGCAACCCCGGCAACGCCGCCTACGCGGCATCGAAAGGCGCGCTCGCCTCCTATTGCCGCACGCTCGCGATCGAGACCGCGAAGCGAGGCATCACGGTCAACACCGTCGCGCCGGGCTTCGTCGACACCGAGATGATGGCCTCCTACGCGGCCCATCGGGCCAACATGGAGAGGCAGATCCCGGCCGGCCGTTTCGCCCAGCCTGCCGAGGTCGCGGCGCTCGTCGCCTTCCTGATGAGCCCGCCCGCCGCCTACATCACGGGCGCCACGCTCCCGGTCGACGGCGGGCTCACCGCCATGATGGGCGTGCATCGGTGAGGTGGTTGCGGTAAGCGTGCCACGGATAGGCCGAGCAGAGATGGAGGCGACCGATGGGGTTGTCGCTGACGATCGAGATAGACGAGAAGGTCCTGCCTGCCTTGGATGCCGCCGCGGCTCGGAGATCGACGAGTCGCGAGGCCGTCTTGACCCAAGCTTTCGGCGACTATCTAGGCCTGATGCCCGAGGACGCCTTGGGCGAGCGCGGCCCCGCGTCTGAGACGAGCGGCCCCGATCATCCTATCGTTCACCAACCCGATCCGTACCTCGTTTATCTCGATGACTTCCTGAGCGAGTGGCACTCGCAAGGGGATGCCGATGCCTGCGACCACCTTTGACTGGTGGGACGGCGCGCTCTCGGCGTTTCCCTACGTCGAGCAGCCGAAAGACAAGCTCCGCCCGATCCTGATCTTATCGTCGGCCGCGTACAACGCATCCCATGATGTGGTCGTTGCCCCGATGATCACCTCGGCGACAGGTGAGCGCCGGACGAGCGATCTGGACATCAAGGACCTGCAAAGCGCGGGCTTGGACCGGAGATCACGCGTGCGCTGGAAGATCTTCACGCTTCCGGCGGATGTGATCGAACGCCAATTAGGGTGTCTCTCCCATCTGGATCGCGCATGCGCGATCCAGCGCCTGTCCGCGATCTTTCCGATGCGCGACACGGACCAAGAAGTGCGCACCTGACATGCAAGCCCTCCAGCTCTTCGGCGATCGCGACCTGCGGCTCGTCGAACTCGCCTCCCCTCCCCCGCCCGGCCCCGGCGAGGTCCAGGTCCGCGTCCGGGCGGTCGGGCTCAACCACATCGATGTCTGGGGCTTCCGCGGCATGGCGTTCGTGCGCCGCAAGCTTCCCGTCGTGGTGGGCGCGGAGGCGGCGGGCGAGGTCGTGGCCTTGGGCGAGGGCGTCGTGCCCACCCGCGCCGGCCAGCGCGTCGCGCTCTACGGCGCGCTCACATGCGGGCGTTGCCGCGCGTGCCTGGAGGGACGCGACAACCTCTGCGAGGACGTCGGCGGCATCATGGGCTTCCACCTCGACGGGTTCTCGCGCGAGTTCGTCAACATGCCGGCCCGGTTGACGGTGCCGGTGCCGGACGGCGTGTCTTTCGAGGAGGCGGCCTGCGCGGGCATCGCGTTCGGCACGGTGCAGCACATGCTGTTCGACAACGCGGCTCTGCGGCCGGGCGAGAGCATCCTCATCCATGCCGGCGGGTCGGGCATCGGCACGGCCGCGATCCTGATGGCGAAGGCGATCGGCTGCACGGTCTACGCGACGGTCGGCGACGACGAGAAGGGCGCGAAAGTCCGTGCGCTCGGAGCCGACCACGTGGTCAACTACCGGACGGAGCGGTTCGAGGGCGAGGTCCGCAAGCTGACGAAGCGCAAGGGCGTCGACGTCGTGTTCGAGCATGTCGGGGCGGAGACCTGGGCCGGCAGCCTGCTCTGCCTCAAGCGCGGCGGACGGCTCGTCACCTGCGGCTCGACCTCCGGCGTGTCGGCCTCGATCAACCTCATGCAGCTCTTCCAGCAGCAATACCGGATCACGGGCTCCTTCGGCTGCCGGATCGCGAACATCACCGACTCGCTCGCCAAGATGCAGGGCGGCCTGAAGCCGGTCATCGACGAGGTGCTGCCGCTCGCCAAATTCACGCGCGGCCTGGAGAAGCTCGAGACCCGGCGCGTCTTCGGCAAGGTGATCGCGACGCTCTGAGAACGTCCGCCGTGGACCTTTCACCCCGCGGCCGGCGCACGATATAAGATCACAATCTCTCCGCGGCCGCGGGACGCTGCCGGCCGCCAACCCCCGCGATGACCATGACCGACAAGATCCCCGTCACCGTGCTCACCGGCTATCTCGGGGCCGGCAAGACCACGCTCCTCAACCGTATCCTGACGGAGGAGCACGGCAAGAAATACGCCGTGATCGTCAACGAGTTCGGCGAGATCGGCATCGACAACGACCTCATCGTGGGCGCCGACGAGGAGGTGTTCGAGATGAACAACGGATGCATCTGCTGCACCGTGCGGGGCGACCTCATCCGCATCATCGAGGGGCTGATGAAGCGCCGGGGCAAGTTCGACGCGATCCTCGTCGAGACGACCGGGCTCGCCGACCCGGCGCCCGTCGCGCAGACCTTCTTCGTCGACCAGGACGTGGCCGAGCGCGCCCGCCTCGACGCGGTCGTGACGGTCGCGGACGCGAAATGGCTGGTCCAGCGGCTGGGCGACGCGCCCGAGGCCAAGAACCAGATCGCCTTCGCGGACGTGATCCTCTTGAACAAGACCGATCTCGTCAGCCCGGCCGAGCTCGACGCCGTCGAGGCGCGGATCCGCCTGATCAACCCGACCGCGCGCGTCCACCGCACGGTGAACTGCGCGATCCCGATCCCGGAGGTGCTGGACCGCAACGCCTTCGACCTCGACCGCATCATGGAGGTGGAGCCGGACTTCCTGGAAGAGGGGCACCATCACCATCACGACGAGGAGATGACCTCGTTCTCGTTCCGCTCCGGCGAGGTGAACCCGGACAAGTTCATGCCGTGGATCTCCGAGCTCACGCAGCGCGACGGCGCGCAGATCCTGCGCTGCAAGGGCATCGTGGCCTTCCCGGACGAGCCGAAGCGCTTCGTGTTCCAGGGCGTCCACATGCTGCTGGACGGCGACCTCTCGCGCGACTGGCGCGCGGACGAGAAGCGCGAGAGCCGCGTCGTGTTCATCGGCCGCGAGCTGAACGCGGACGCGATCCGGGACGGGTTCATGGCGTGCGCGGCGTGAGCACCGCCATCGACTTCTCCCCGCTCGTGGGGAGAAGGGACCTCCGGCCATGAGCGTGGGCGCGCTCCCGTCGCTCGCCGACCAGGTCGTACCGATCGAGGCCGGAGCCGAGGTCGCAGGTCTCGGCTGGCTCGGCGACGCCGTCATGATGGCGCTCGGGGACGGCGGTGTCCTGGTGGTTCAGGGCGACGACACACGCCGCGTCCACGCCCATCCCGACGGCGCGATCCTGGTCTCCGCCTTCGACAAGGGACGCCTGGTGACGGGCGGCGACGACGGCCGCGTGGTCGTGACCCGGCCGGACGGGACGACGCGCATCCTCGCCGAGGGCGGAGCCTGGATCGACTCGATCGCGCTTCATCCGTCGGGCGCCGTCGCGTATTCGGCCGGCCGGACCGTGACCGCGCTCGACGACAAGGGTCGCGCCAAGACTTTCGACGCCCCCTCGACGCCGCGCGGCCTCGCCTTCGCGCCGAAAGGCTACCGGCTCGCGATCGCCCACTACAATGGTGCGTCCCTCTGGTATCCGAACCTCGAGACGCCGCCCGACCTGCTCGACTGGAAGGGCTCCCACCTCGACGTGACCTGGTCGCCCGACGGGCGCTTCGTCGTCACCTCCATGCAGGAGAACGCGCTGCACGGGTGGCGGCTCGCGCCCGACCGTGGCCACATGCGGATGTCGGGCTACACGGCGAAGCCTCGTTCGGTCAGTTGGTCGTTCGGCGGCGCGTGGCTCGCGACCTCCGGGGCCGACGCCGCGATTGTCTGGCCGTTCGCCTCGAAGGACGGCCCGATGGGCAAGGCGCCCCGGGAGTGCGGCGTGCGCCATGCGAAGGTCGTCAAGGTGGCGTTCCATCCGAGCGTCAACGTCCTGGCGGTCGGCTACGAGGATGGCTGCGTGCTCCTCATCCGCTTCGACGATGCGGCGGAGCTTCTCGTACGGCGCGCCACCGAGGGCAGCGCGGTCACGGCGCTCGCCTGGGATCGGGCGGGCGGACGCCTCGCCTTCGGGTGCGCCGACGGGCGAGCCGGCACGATCACGCTGTCGAGCTGAGGCTCTCGGAACCCTTTCCGGCTGTTGTTCTTGTCACGCCTGGAGGGTGGCATCGGCATGATCGGGCGTATCCTGGCGCTGGCCATCGGGCTCATGGCCGGTCTCGCGGCGTCGCAGGGACCGGAATTTGCCCAGCAATATCGCCAGCGGCTCGGGGGCGCGATCGACGAGCTACGACGGGTCACGACGCGCTTCGACAGCGACGCCCAGGCATCCGGGCTCTCTCGTGATGCCGCGATCACCCGCCTGCGGGAACAGGCCGAGCCGGTTGCCCGCGCCCAGGGCGACGCGATGGAGCAGGTCGGTGATCGGCTCGCTGCGCTGGAGACCCAGCGGGACGCTTTCGCCGATGCGGGTCCGTTCAGCCGGCTCTTCGTCATGATGCACCACGTCGATCCGGGCCTCGCCCGCGCGACGTATCTCGAGTTCGAGCCGGCCTGGCCGGCGACGACCGAGGGCCTCGCGACGGGCGGCGCGGGTTTCGTGGCCGGATGGCTCGCGATCTGGTTTCTCGCTCGCACGCTGGCCCGCAGTTGGGGCCGGCTCGTTCCAGGCCGACGACGCGTCGCACGCTCTCGCCTTCGATCGGCCTGATCGGGTGATGGCGCTTCTGAGCGTCCGCCATTCGACGGTCTACCGCTACGCCCGCCCGGTCACGTTCGGACCGCACCGCATGATGATCCGCCCGCGTGACAGCCACGACCTGCGACTCGTCGGAACGCGCCTCCTGATCGACCCCGCGCCGAGACGGATCGATTGGATCTACGACGTCTTCGGCAACTCGATCGCGATCGCGACGTTCGACCCCGATAGCCGGGCCGACAGGCTCGAATTCGTCAGCGTCCTGGCGCTCGAGCACTACACGACATCGCTGCCCGAGTACCCGATCGCCGATTACGCCGGGACCTACCCGTTCTCCTACGCGATGGAGGAGATCCCCGACCTCGCCCGCTCGATCGAGCGGCACTATCCGGACCCGGACCACGCGCTCGGGCTCTGGGCGAAGGGATTCGTCCGGATCGACGCGCCGACCGACACGCACGATCTCCTCACCTGGATGACGCGCGCGATCAAGACGACATTCCACTACCGAGCGCGCGACGAGGAGGGCACGCAGGCGCCGGTGGAGACGCTGCGGCTAGGCTCGGGCACCTGCCGCGATTTCGCGCTCCTCATGATGGAGGCGGTTCGCTCGCTCGGGCTCGCGGCGCGGTTCGTCACGGGCTACATCTACTCGCCGAACGCGGGCGGCTCAGGCCATGTGGGCGGCGGGGCGACGCATGCCTGGCTGCAGGTCTACCTGCCCGGCGCGGGATGGGTCTCGTTCGACCCGACGAACGGGATCGTGGGCACCCGCGACCTCATCCAGGTCGCGGTCGTGCGCGACCCACGACAGGCGATCCCTCTCCGCGGGACCTGGATGGGCGCGTCGGAGGATTATCTCGGCATCGACGTCGACGTCGAGGTCACGAACCGGGTGCCCTATCCGGACTGACCGCAAGTCCCGCGAGGTCGAAGAGCCAAATCGATCGACGGTCGGTTCAGATCGCCTTGTCGAGCAGGACCTGGATGCGGGTCGGGTCGTTGCGGATGTCTTCGAGCAAGAGCCTGAGCCGCTTCACCTCGGCTTCGAGTTCGCGCATCTTGGCCTCACCGTCGGCGGCGCTCGAGACCTCGGCGATCTCCGTGTCGAACGAGACGCCGATCAGGTTGCCCCGACGCCAGCGGGATTGCGCGCTGATCCACCGGTTGGTCTTGGGAACGAAGAGCCGGAAGTGGTCGGGCAGCGTCACGGATTCGGACACGGCGATGCGTGCGCCGGACTCGGAGAGGTCGCGAATCAGGCACTCGATACTGGCCTGCCCGTTGCCGTACTCGATGCGTCCCTTCAGGAACGTCCGGGTCCGCTCGGTGATTCGGTTCTCGTTCATGACGTCTGCCTCACGCCCGCATGTTGAACCGCACAGGTTAAAGATGCGCTACGGCGGCGCGACTGGATGATGGCGTGATCGCGCGCGCACGCTTTGTTTACGGGTCGCCGGTCAGGATCGCCGACGAGTCGAGGCGAGCGTGACGTGCCCCAGATCTGGCTGAGCTATCCCGAACTCGCGGCGTTCCTGGGGTGTCGCGCCGACGACGCGCGGCCGGCCGCGATCGAGGAGGGCTGGTCGCGGCGGCGGTGTCGGGATGGACTGACACGCGTCAAGCTCACGCCCGCCGATGCCGAGCGCTACATGCGATCCTGCGCCGAGGCGTCCACGCAAATCGACCAGCAGGTCGCCTCGCTCCGGGCAATCCTCAGCGAGGCGAGATCCGGGGACCCTGTCCCGGTGCGATCGGCCTCAGCTCCGAGTGTGACGACGTTGCTGCGAAAGCTTCGCGCCGGGTAGGCGCGCAGGCTCGAACGTCGGATCGAGGGTCGGGGCGCGTTCGGCCAATTCGAGAAACAACGCCACGCATGCGAGCCATGCGGTTGCCAGCATCATCATGAACGTTTCTCCTCAGAGAGACCTTGGCGGCCTCTTCTCTTGTTCGTCGCGGTCCATCGTCCCGACGTGATCCTGGTAGTCTCGATGTGATCCCGGTTCCGGGCGCCTCGCCCACCGCCGTCCGGTTGCTCCACGAACTCGTCCCAGAAACACGCTCCCGAACCGTGCCGGTCGCACATGATGCTGCACAACCCGACCCAAGCCAAATCAAATGTTCAAACCTAACGCTGACGAGCCCGAGGCGGAGGCCGGCGCTACCGGGCCCGCGCCAGACACGATCGGGCGACCTGCCCGATCTGGCCGGCCTCATCGCCCGACACTCGCCCGCCCACCATGTTCGTCCAGAGCGGCCCCCGCCGCAACTCGACCAGCGTGCAGCGGCACGCGATGCGGCACACCTCCTCGGGCTGCCCGGCCTCGCCGCAACGCGCCGCGCAGTTGCGCAGGAAGGGTGCGGCCTCGGCGGCCTGGTTCGGCCCGGTGATCGCCGCGACGCCCGACAGGGCTCCGTAGATCAGCGGCTGATGCGCGAGGTAGATCACGAGGCTGTGCCGCCCGATCCACGCGAGCGCCTTCGCGCCGCGCAGGACGGGTTCGCCCCGCGCGAGCCAGCGGACGGGATCGCCCACACGCCCGAGCGCGACGCCGGCCAGCACGAAGGCGAGCCAAGGCACGAGCGGCACGTAATCGTTGGTGAGGGGGACCCGCGTGCCGAGGCCGAGAAAGGCGAGCCAGGGCGCATCGAAGGCCGGTGAGGCAAGGAGCGGCAACGCCCCGACGACGAGCGCGGCGAGCGCCGTCAGGGCGGCCGGGACCCTCACGAAAGGTGCGGCCAAGAGGCTGGACACCGCCATCGCGTGAAGGATGCCGAAGAACACGTAGGCGGCCGGGAAGACGATCCATGTCGCCACCGTGACGAGGAGAGCGGCCGTCGCGACGACCGCCACCCGGCGAAGCAGCTTGCGGGTGTCGATCCCCCGCCCATGCGCCAGGGCGAGCCCGAGACCGGCGAGCATGAGGAAACTCGACGCGATCGCGCGCGCGAAGAGGTTCCAGCCGGGATTGCCCACCACCGTCATCGGGACCAACCGGAGTTCAGATAGATCCCACGACGAATGGTAGATCACCATCGCGACGACCGCGACGCCGCGCGCGATATCGAGCACCGCGATGCGCGTCGTCGGCCTCGCGCCTCCGGCGACGCCCTCGATCGCTGCATTGCTCAGCATGACGAATCCGCCGTCCTCGTCCACCGGAACGCCCGGCACCTCCGATCCCGTCATCACATGATCGGCGGACCCGCGCCAAGTCGCCGTGACCTCATCGCATCGCGCAACGACCTCCGGGCATGGATCGACACGTCCCGCAGAGCGAATCGCGGCTTTCGGCGGGTCCCGCGAGCGTCCGCCGCAACGGCCGGTGGACGGGTTGAAATGCGCCTTCCCCGGCACCGACCCGGTGTTATCTTCAAGGAGCGAATCAGGCGGCGTGATTCGGACGGTGCAGCATGACAGACGGATCGGGTTCGCCGGTACAGGACGGCGCGGAACGGAACGTCCGGGCCGAGGGGGATGCCCTCGAAGCCGGTCTCGAGATCGTTCAGGTCGCGGGCCGGATCAAGTGGTTCGACGTCGCCAAGGGTTTCGGCTTCATCGTCCCGGACGATGGCGAGCCGGACGTCCTGCTTCACGTGACCTGCCTGAGGCGGGACGGCTACCAGACGGCGCATGAAGGCGCCCGCATCCTGGTCGAGGCGGCACACAGGCCGCGGGGGCTGCAGGCGATCAAGGTCGTGTCGCTGGACGAATCGAGCGCCATCCATCCCTCCGAGTTGCCGCTGCCGCGAACGCACGCGAGCGTGACGCCGACGAGCGCGCTCGAACCCGCGACCGTGAAGTGGTTCAACCGCCTGCGCGGCTTCGGATTCCTCACGCGAGGCGACGGCACGCCCGACATCTTCGTCCACATGGAAACGTTGCGGCGCTACGGTATCGCGGAACTGAAACCGGGCGAGCGGGTCTTCGTTCGGTATGGGGACGGGTCGAAGGGCACGATGGCGGCGGAGATCCGCCTCAGTCAGAGCGCTCTGCCGGCCTCGCACTAGACGCGGCGACCGATCCGCATACCCGATCGGTCGCCTTGACGGGGCGAGGCCTTGTGTCTCCAATCCGGGCGACCGAAAGATACGACCATGCATAACGTGATCCGAACCCGCGCGGGCTCCCGCACGGACCCCCACTCGCGACACCAGACCTGGATGCAGGTAGGCTGGATCGCGCTCTCCATCTTCTGTCTGACACTCGTGCTCGCCCCGTTCCGCGCCGACGCGCAATCGTTCGAGCGGCTGACCATCGTGACGGCAGCCGGTCCGCAGCGTTTCGAGGTCGAGGTCGCGCGCAACGACGCCGACCGCGCGCAGGGGTTGATGTTTCGGCGCAGCCTCGCGGCGGACCGCGGCATGCTGTTCGACTTCGGACATAGCGAGCCGGTATCGATGTGGATGCAGAACACGTATGTCTCGCTCGACATGATCTTCATTCGTCCTGACGGAACGGTGGCTCGCGTAGCGGAGCGGACCGAGCCGCTCTCGCAGAAGATCATCTCGTCGGGTGAGCCGGTGAACGCGGTGCTCGAAGTCGTGGCGGGCACGGCACAGCGCCTCGGGATCAAGCCGGGCGACCGCGTGGAGCACGCGATGTTCAGGAAGACGTGACCTCGCGCGTCGGAAACGGATTCCACCCTTGATCAAGCACGAGCAGAACGATCCGCGGCGGGGAAAGCGCGAGGCGGCGGAGCGCTCGCGCCAGACGCGACTGACCCTGTATCTCGCGGTCGCGATCGGGTGTCTCGCCTGCCTGATCGCGTTCGAGCTGTACCGGCGCTACGGGCTCTGACCGGGCAGGCGAAAGACCACGATCGTGTCGGGCGATGGATGACCGGCGCAGGAGACACCAGGCATGATGGACAGGACCACGCGGCGGACCGGAGACCCGCGGCAGGCAGCCGAGGCGGCCTTCAAGAAGGCGACCACGAAGCCGCTCGACGTCGCGGCGCCGCGAGCACCGGCCCTGCCTGCCGCCCGGGAGGCTGTGTCGCTCCGGATCGACAGGGAGGTTCTGGAGAAGTTCCAGGAAGGCGGCGCAGGCTGGCAGGAGCGTATCAACGCGGCGCTGCGCAAATCCATCGGTCTGTGAGCCGCGAAGTTGAGGTCACGTCTCGTGCCGCTTCGATCGGTGCCCCAATAGCCCTTCCCCGCAGAAAACCATTGCCCTACAAGCGGGATCGTCATGTCGGGGCGTAGCGCAGCCTGGTAGCGCATCTGCTTTGGGAGCAGAGGGTCGCAGGTTCAAATCCTGCCGCCCCGACC
>CAHJXE010000029.1 GCA_903644085.1 Hyphomicrobiales bacterium | reverse complement strand
CGAGGCCGGAGGCCGGGCCGCGCACGTGCCGACGGACGTGAGGCGGCGCGAGGACGTGGCGGCGCTCGTCGAGCTCGCCCGCGCGCGCTACGGACGGCTCGACGTCCTGGTGAGCAATGCCGGCGTGATGCCGATCTCGCCCCTCGACGACCTCCGAGTCCAGGACTGGGAGGACATGGTGGACGTCAACATCAAGGGCGTCCTCTACGGCATCGCGGCCGCGCTGCCGGTGTTCCGCGCGCAAGGGTCGGGGCATTTCGTCAACATCGCGTCGACCGCGGGGCTCAAGACGGTCGCGAACCAGTCCGTCTATTCGGGCACCAAATTCGCCGTCCGGGCGATCTCGGAGGGCTTGCGCCAGGAGGCCGGCAAGACGCTCCGCGTCACGATCGTGTCGCCCGGTTTCGTGCGGACGAATTTCGTCGAGACCGTCGCCGACCCCGACATCAAGGCCCAGCTCGAAGCGGCACGGGACAGTTTCGCGATGCCACCGGACGCCGTCGCGCGCGCGATCGCGTTCGCGATCGAGCAGCCGGCCGACATCGACGTCGGCGAGATCGTGGTGCGGCCGACCGCCCAGGGATGAGCGTGAGGGCTCGGCACCCCGGTCCCGACACGCGCGTCACGAGCCCGGCAACAGTCCGTGCAGCACGAGGTCGAGATGGGCCGCGATGAACTTCTCCGCGTCGAGCGGGCGGCGGTTCGCGAACATGAGGAGCAGGATATTGAGCGCGAGCGCCGGGCCGAGCACGACCTCGGCGGCCTCCGGTAACGAGACGGGCCGAATGCGCCCGTGCGCCGTCTCGTCCTGCAGACGAACGCGCAGGCGCTCGATCACCGGGTCCATGCACGCCCGGCAATGCTCGTCGACGAGTTCCGGGAAGCGCCCCGCCTCCGCGATGAGCAGCCGCAGGATCTCGCGCGAGCGCTGGTCGTCCACGATGAAGCGGTAGAGCCGGTTGAGGTAGGCTTGCAGGTAGGCCTGGATGTCGGCCGATCGGTCGCTCTCCTCCTCGGCGAGCGCCGCGTGAGTCGGCTTCGACAGCTCGCGCACGGTCGAGGCGAACAGCGTCTCCTTGCTCTCGAAGTAGAAGTAGATCGTGCCCTTGGTGACGCCGGCGCGCGCCGCCACGTCCTCGAGGCGGGTCGCCGCGAAACCCTTCAGCACGAACTCCTCGAAGGCGGCCTCCAGGATCTCCCCCGGCCGTTCCGCTTTCCGGCGCGCTCTGATCCCGCCCATCCGTCTCCGTCCCCGACCGCCGTTGCGCCACCTGTTTCATTGACCTTCCCGTCAGTCAATGTTAGCGGCTCACGCGACGAGGCCCGGCCTCGACATGTCGTCCATAGCAGGTGGCGCAGTTTTGGATCGTCCGCCCCCCTTTCTCACGCCGCGTCGGCTCGCGCCCCTGGCTCTCGCCGTCGTGGCGCTCGGCGCGTGCAAGCCCGACGGGCTGCCGGACAAGCCCGCCACCGAGGTGAGGACGCAGGTCGTCGCCTACTCGGACTACGCGCCGAGCATCGTGCTGACGGGCGAGATCACCGCGCGGGTGACGAGCGACTTGTCGTTCCGGGCGAGCGGCCGCATCACCGAGCGCAAGGTCGAGATCGGGGCGCACGTCACGGGCGACGAGGTTCTGGCGACGATGGACCCGCAGGAGCAGATGGCCTCGCTCGACGCCGCGCAGGCGAACGTCCAGGCCGCCGAAGCGCAGTTGCGGCAGGCCTCCTCGACCTACGACCGGCAGAAGACGCTGATCACGCGCGGCTACACGACGCGGCGCGAGACCGACCAGGCCGAGGAGGCGTTCCGCTCGGCACAAGGCGCGCTCGACGTCGCGAACGCGCAGCTCGGCACGACGCGCGACCAGCTCTCCTACACGGTGCTGCGTGCCGGCGCGCCCGGCATCATCACGGCGCGGGTCGCCGAGGCGGGGCAGGTCGTGCAGGCGGCGCAGCAGGTCTTCACGCTGGCGCAGGACGGCCCGCGCGACGCGGTGTTCGACGTCTACGAGTCGGTCTTCACCCAGGAGCCGGCCGGCGACACGATCGAGGTCTCGCTCGTGTCCGATCCGCGCGTCACCGCGCGGGCAAAGCTGCGCGAGGTGTCCCCGACCGTCGACCCGCAGAACGGGACCGTGAAGGTGAAGTTCGAGGTCGCCGACCCGCCGCCCGCGATGGGGCTCGGGGCGGCGGTCGTCGGCACGGGCGCGCTCAAGCCGCGCCGCGTCGTGGTCCTGCCCTGGAACGCGCTCACCACGCGGGACGCCGGCTCGGCCGTCTGGGTGGTCGACCCGTCCACCAAGGCGGTATCGCTGCGACCGGTGACGGTCGAGGGCTACGAGCTGCGCACCGTCCTCATCAAGGACGGTCTGAGGCCGGGCGAGGTCGTGGTGACGGACGGCCAGCAATTGCTGCGGCCGAGCCAAGTCGTGGCCTCCGTGGAGCGCGGCCGATGAATCGTGTGGCGATGCGGGCCGCCTGCGTGGCGGGCGTCGCGGTTCTCGTGGCGGCGCTCGCGGCCTGCCAGGAGAAGGCCGCGCCGCCTGCCCCCGTGCGCCCCGTCCTGTCGGTCGTGGTCGCGCCGCAGACCACGCGGACTTTCGGCTACACGGGCACGATCGAGCCGCGCGTGAAGGTGAGCCTCGGCTTCCGCGTGCTGGGACGGATGGTCTCGCGCGACGTCAACGTGGGCGATCTCGTGGCCCAGGGCACGCAGCTCGCGAGCATCGACCCGACCGCGCTCGAACTCGGGGTGCGCTCGGCCACCGCCGACGTCTTCACCGCGCAGGCGAGCCTGACGAACGCGACCGGGGTCGAGACGCGGCTCCGGACGCTGCTCGAGCAGAACACCACGACGCCCGCCCAGTTCGAGGCGGCGCAGCAGGCGCAGGAGGCGGCGTCAGCCGCGCTGAAACGCGCCAACGCGAACCTCGTCAAGGCGCGCGAGCAGCTCGGCTACGCGTCGATGAAGTCCGACATCGAGGGCGTCGTGACGGCCGTCGACGCGCAGGTCGGGCAGGTCGTGTCTCCGGGCCAGAGCGTCGTGACGGTCGCGCGCCCGGCGATCCGCGAGGCCGTGGTCGACGTGCCGGACGAGATCGGGCGCGGCCTCAAGCCCGGCGCGGCCTTCGAGGTCTCGCTCCAGCTCGACACGGCGATCCGTCTCGCGGGCCGGGTGCGCGACGTCGCCCCCCAGGCCGACCCGACGACCAGGACCCGCCGCGTGTGGATCGCGCTCGACAATCCGCCCGACACGTTCCGCCTCGGCACGACGGTCGTCGCGGTACTGACGACGCCGACCGCGCCCCGCATCGTGCTGCCCCGCTCCGCACTGCTGGAGCGCGACGGCAAGACCTGCGTCTGGGTGGTGGATCCGACCGCCATGATCGTCTCGACCCGCGATGTCGGGCTCGCGCCGGGCACCGACCTCGCGGCGCGGACGGACGGGGTCGTGGAGATCGCGAACGGGCTCGAGCCCGGAACCCGGGTCGTCACCGCGGGCGTGAACAGCCTCGCGGCCGGCCAGAGCGTCAAGATCCTGGACGACCGAACATGAGCTCCTTCAACCTGTCCGACTGGGCGCTGCGCCACCGCTCGCTCGTTTGGTATTTCATGATCGTCTTCATGGCGATCGGCGCGATGTCGTATCGCAACCTCGGCCGCGAGGAGGATCCGAACTTCACCATCAAGACGATGCTGATCTCGGCCAAGTGGCCGGGCGCGTCCGTCGAGGACACGATCGCGCAGGTCACGGACCGGATCGAGAAAAAGCTGGAGGAGCTGGAGGCGCTCGACTTCACGCGCTCGATCACCACCCCCGGCGCGACCACGATCTTCCTGAACCTCAAGGACACCACCAAGGCGCGCGACGTGGCGCCGACCTGGACGCGGGTGCGCAGCATTATCTCGGACATCAAGGGGGACCTGCCGCAGGGCGTCACCGGGCCGACCTTCAACGACGATTTCGGCGACGTCTTCGGCAACGTCTACGCCTTCACGGCGGACGGCCTGAGCCAGCGGCAGTTGCGCGACTACGTCGAGGACGTGCGCGCCAAGGTGCTGACGGTGCCGAACGTCGGCAAGGCGCTCCTCGTCGGCGCGCAGAACGAGGTCATCTTCCTCGAGTTCTCGACGCGTCAGATCGCGGCGCTCGGCCTCGACCAGCAGGCCATCGTCAAGACGCTGCAATCGCAGAACGCCATCGCGCCCTCCGGGGTCATCCAGGCCGGGCCGGAGCGCATCAGCCTGCGGGTCGGCGGGCAGTTCATCTCGGAGGAGAGCCTGCGGGCGATCAACCTGCGCATCAACGACCGCTTCTTCCGCCTCTCGGACGTCGCCACCATCTCGCGCGGCTACGCGGACCCGCCCTCGCCCATGTTCCGCTACAACGGCCAGCCGGCGATCGGGCTCTCCATCGGCATGAAGCCGAACGCCAATCTCCTGCAGTTCGGCGACGCGCTGAAGGAGGAGATGCGCAAGATCGAGGGCGAGTTGCCCGTCGGCGTCGGCGTGCATCTCGTGGCCGACCAGCCCGCGACCGTCGAGGAGGCGGTCGGCGGCTTCACCAAGGCGCTGGCCGAGGCGGTGGTGATCGTGCTCGCGGTGAGCTTCATCAGCCTCGGCATCCGGGCGGGGCTCGTGGTCGCGCTGACGATCCCGCTCGTGCTCGCGATCACCTTCCTGGTCATGGCCTATTGGGGCATCTCGCTCCAGCGCATCTCGCTCGGCGCCCTCATCATCGCGCTCGGGCTGCTCGTCGACGACGCCATGATCGCGGTCGAGATGATGGTCGCCCGGCTGGAGGCGGGCGACACGCTCGCGAAGGCCGCGACCGCGGTCTACACCTCGACCGCCTTCCCGATGCTGACGGGCACGCTCGTCACGGTCGCAAGCTTCATACCGGTCGGTCTCAACGGCTCGGCGGCGGGCGAGTTCACCTACACGCTCTTCGTGGTGATCGCGGTGTCGCTCCTCATCTCGTGGGTCGTGGCCGTGCTGTTCACCCCGCTCCTCGGCGTCACGATCCTGCCAAAGGCGCTGAAGCACAAGCACGCCGGCCCCGGCCGGTTCGCCAGGGGGTTCGCCCGCGTGCTCACGGCCGCGATGCGCTGGCGCTGGATCACCATCGCCACCACGGTCGGCGTCTTCGCGCTGTCCGTCTACGGGATGGGCTTCGTCCAGCAGCAGTTCTTCCCGTCCTCCGACCGGCCCGAGCTCATCGTGGACTGGACGCTGCCGCAGAACGCCTCGATCGCGGACACCAAGGCGAACATGGACCGCTTCGAGGCCTCGCTGAAGGGCGAGGACGACATCGTGCACTGGTCCTCCTATGTCGGCCAGGGCGCGGTCCGGTTCGTGCTCTCCTTCGACGTCCAGCCGCCGAACCCGTTCTTCGGCCAGATGGTCATCGTGACGAAGAGCCTGGAGGCGCGCGAGCGGATGCACGCCAAGCTCGAGGCGCTCGCGCGGCGCGACTTCGTGGGGATCGACCTCTACGTCCACAACATGGATCTGGGTCCGCCGGTCGGGCGCCCGGTCGCCTACCGGCTGAGCGGGCCGGACATCCAGACCGTGCGGCGCCTCTCGCAGGAGCTCGCCGGCATCATGGGGGCGCATCCCCGGGTCGGCCTCGTGATCTTCGACTGGAACGAGCCCGCCCGGGTGGTGAAGGTCGACGTGCTCCAGGACAAGGCGCGCCAGCTCGGCGTCAGCTCGGAGGACATCGCGGGCACGCTGAACGGCATCGTGGGCGGAGCGGCCGTCACCCAGGTCCGCGACAGCATCTACCTCGTGGACGTGGTCGGGCGCGCGCGCGGTGCCGAGCGCGGCTCCATCGCGACCTTCCAGAACCTGCAGCTGCCGGGGCGAAACGGCCAGTCCGTACCGCTCGCCGCGGTCGCGACCTTCCACTACGGCCTGGAGCAGCCGATCGTGTGGCGGCGCAACCGCCTGCCCACGATCACGGTGCGCTCGAGCGTGCTCGACACGACCCAGCCCGCCACGATCGTGACCCAGCTCCAGCCCGCGATCGACGCCTTCACTGCGCGTCTCCCGGCCGGCTATGGGCTCCAGATCGCGGGTGCGGTGGAGGAAAGCGGCAAGGGCCAGGGACCGATCGCCGCCATCGTGCCGGTCATGCTCTTCGTCATGGCGACGATCCTCATGCTGCAGCTCCAGAGCTTCAGCCGGCTCGTCCTGGTGGTGGCGGTGGCGCCGCTCGGGCTCATCGGCGTCGTCGCGGCTCTGCTGCCGAGCGGCTCGCCGATGGGGTTCGTGGCGATCCTCGGCGTGCTCGCGCTGATCGGCATCCTGATCCGCAACTCGGTCATTCTGGTCGTGCAGATCGACGACCTCCGGGCTGCCGGCCGCCCGCCCTGGGAGGCGGTGCTGGAGGCGACCGAGCACCGGATGCGGCCGATCCTGCTCACCGCCGCGGCCGCAAGCCTCGCGTTGATCCCGATCTCGCGCGAGGTGTTCTGGGGCCCGATGGCCTACGCGATGATGGGCGGCATCATCGCCGGCACGGTGTTGACGCTTCTGTTCCTGCCGGCGCTCTACGTCGCGTGGTTCCGCATCAAGGCGCCAAGCTCGAGATCGGAACCCGAGACCGCCCACAAGAAGACCGCCCAGGAACACCCGCCAACCCAGCTCTCGGCCGCCGCCGGAGGTTGACGGCACGCCGTCCGGGCGGACCTCACGTCGTCCGGGCGGGCCTCACGCCGACAGGATGCGCGCCAGCGTGGCAGCGTAGCGGGCCGCGATCGCATCGCGCCGGACGTGGCGGCCGTCGGCGACGACCTGGCGGCCATGTCGCCAGACCGCTTCGACCGGGCTGGTGCGCGTGCCGAAGATCCAGCGGTCGAGCGTCGTGTCCGCACTCTGACCCGCCGGGCCGTCCGGATCGACCAAGGCCACGAGGTCGGCCGGCGCACCCGGCGCGATGCCGAGCGCCGGCTGAGCCAGGGATTGCGCGCCGCCGAGGCGCGCGGCCTCGAACAGGCTTCGCCCCGTCGAAGCGCCGGGCGCCTCCGCCATGATGTTGCGGCCCCGCAGCGTGAGACGCTGTGAATATTCCAGCGTCATCAGCTCCAGGGACAGGTCGATCCGCACGTTCGAGTCGCTGCCGATCCCATATCGCCCGCCGGCCTCCACGTAGGCGCGAGCCGGGAATACGCCATCGCCGAGATTGGCCTCCGTCAGGGGGCAGAGCCCCGCGGCTGCGCCGCTGGCGGCCAGACGCGTCGTCTCGTCCGGCGTCATGTGGGTCGCGTGGATCAGGCACCAACGGGCGTCCACCGGCGCCGAGTCGAGCAGCCACGCGACGGGCGGGCGGCCGGACCACGCGACGCAATCCTCGACCTCGCGCGTCTGCTCGGCCACGTGGATGTGGATCGGCCTCCCCTCCCCCAACGTCACGAGGTGGCGCAACTCGTCCGGCGTCACGGCGCGCAGGCTGTGCGGCGCGATCCCGAGATCGGCACCGGGCACGCCCTTCACGGCGTCGGACGCGTCCGCGACGAGCCGCGCGAAGCTGTCGAGACCGGTCACGAAGCGGCGCTGGTCCTCGCTCGGCGCCGTCCCGCCGAACCCCGCATGGGCGTAGAAGACGGGCAACAGCGTCAGCCCGATGCCGGTCTCGGCCGCCGCCGCGGCGATCCGCCCCGAGAGTTCGGCCGGCCGCGCATAGGGCCGGCCGTCGGGGGCGTGATGGAGGTAGTGGAACTCGCCCACCCGCGTGAAGCCGCTCTCCAGCATCTCCGCGTAGGCGAGCGCCGCCACCGCCTCAACGTCCTCCGGATCGAGGCGGTCGAGAAAGCGGTACATCGTCTGGCGCCACGTCCAGAAGCTGTCGGCGGTCGCGCCCCGGATCTCGGTCAGGCCCGCCATCGCGCGCTGGAAGGCGTGGCTGTGCAGGTTCGCCATGCCGGGCACGGCCGCCCCGTGGCGCATATCCTCCGCATCGGCCGCTACGCCCGCCGTGACGGACGCGATGAGCGGGCCGGCGAGCGTGACCCGGACGTCGCGCCGCCAGCCCTCGGGCAGCAGCGCGGAGGTGAACCAGAGGGACATTTGCATGATCCAGGGTTAGCCCGTCGGGTGGGTGGCGCGGGTCCCTCTCCCCCGAGGGAGCCTTGTGCAATCCGTCATCGCGAGCGGAGCGAAGCAACCCAGAGGGCGACGCGGCGGCCCTGTTTGCTTCGTCGCTGACGCTCCTCGCAATGACGGATTGCGCGGGAAGTGGGTTCCCAACGTCAGCTCAATGTCGGACATGGTAGGCCCCATGCACAACGCACCACGCCTCGACAACACCCGCCGCATCCGGGCACCGCACGGCCCTGAGATCTCCGCGAAGTCGTGGCTCACCGAAGCGCCGCTCCGGATGCTGATGAACAACCTCGACGCCGCCGTCGCCGAGAAGCCGGACGAGCTCGTCGTCTACGGCGGCATCGGCCGCGCCGCGCGGGATTGGGCGAGCTTCGACCGCATCGTGGCGGCCCTGCGCGAGCTCGAGTCCGACCAGACGCTGCTCGTCCAGTCCGGCAAGCCGGTCGGCGTGTTCCGCACCCACGCGGACGCGCCGCGCGTGCTCATCGCGAACTCGAACCTCGTGCCGCACTGGGCGACCTGGGAGCATTTCAACGAGCTCGACCGCAAGGGCCTCATGATGTTCGGCCAGATGACGGCCGGCTCCTGGATCTACATCGGCAGCCAGGGCATCGTTCAGGGCACCTACGAGACCTTCGTGGAGATGGGCCGCCGCCATTATGGCGGCTCGCTCGCCGGACGATGGATCCTCACCGCGGGCCTCGGCGGCATGGGCGGCGCGCAGACGCTCGCCGCCACGATGGCGGGCGCGTCCTGCCTCGCGATCGAGTGTCGCCCCTCCTCGATCGAGGCGCGGCTGCGCACGCGCTACGTCGACGTGCAGGCGCGCGACCTCGACGACGCGCTGGCGATCGTCGAGCGCTCATGCGCCGCCCGCAAACCGCTCTCCGTCGCATTGCTGGGCAACGCGGCCGAGATCCTGCCCGAATTGATCCGGCGGGGCGTGCGGCCGGACATCGTGACCGACCAGACCTCCGCGCACGACCCCGTCAACGGCTACCTGCCGGGCGGCTGGACGCTCGGCGAGTGGGAGACCGCACGGGAGCGCGCCCCGGCCGCCGTCGCGCGCGCCGCCAAGGCCTCGATGGCCGGTCACGTGCGCGCGATGCTTGACTTCTGGCGCGCCGGGGTGCCGACCGTCGATTACGGCAACAACATTCGCCAGGTCGCGCTGGAGGAGGGCGTCGCCGACGCCTTCTCGTTCCCGGGCTTCGTGCCGGCCTATATCCGGCCGCTCTTCTGCCGCGGCGTCGGGCCGTTTCGCTGGGCGGCGCTGTCGGGCGACCCGGAAGACATCTACGCGACCGACGCCCGGGTGAAGGAGATCCTGCCGGACAACCACCACCTACACCGCTGGCTTGACATGGCGCGCGAGCGCATCGCGTTTCAAGGCCTGCCGGCCAGGATCTGCTGGGTGGGGCTCGGCGACCGCCACCGGCTCGGCCTCGCGTTCAACGAGATGGTGGCGTCGGGCGAGTTGAAGGCGCCCATCGTGATCGGGCGCGACCACCTGGATTCGGGGTCCGTCGCGTCGCCCAACCGCGAGACGGAGGCGATGCGGGACGGCTCGGACGCCGTGTCCGATTGGCCGCTCCTCAACGCGCTCCTGAACTGCGCGTCCGGCGCCACCTGGGTGTCGCTGCACCACGGCGGGGGCGTGGGCATGGGCTTCTCGCAACATGCCGGCATGGTGATCGTGGCGGACGGGACACCGGAGGCCGCCCGCCGGCTGGAGCGCGTCTTGTGGAACGATCCCGCGACCGGCGTGATGCGCCACGCCGATGCCGGCTACGAGGACGCGATCGCCTGTGCGAAGGAGACCGGGCTCGACCTGCCGTCCCTCGGCAGCTGAGCGGTCCTCCCCGACAGATCCTCTCAGGCGCTCCCGGCCGCTCCATACCGGAGCCCGTCCAGGAGCAGCCCGATCATGCTTCGCGCGTAATCGGGACCCACGTCGTGGGCCGCCGTACATAGACTCGCGACGGCCCGCAGAAGCTCGTTCGGCTTCGCGCCCGTGCGGATCGCGCCGGCCGCGCTCGCCGCGTCGAACAGCCCCTGAAGCGCCGGGCGCAGCCGTTGATCGAAATACGCGGGAAGCGCCTCGTAGGCCGGGTCCCCCGAATGGAGCGCTGCCGCCAAACCTCGCTTGGCCGACACGAAGTCGACGTAGCGGAGCATCCACTGAGCCAGGGCGTCGAACGGCCCGTACTCGGCCGCCAGGAGGGAGGCGGCATCCGCGCAGGCGTCGATCTCCCGGCGGAAGACGGCCGCGATCAAGTCCGAGCGCTGCGGGAAATGGCGGTAGACTGTGCCGACACCGACCCCGGCCCTCTCGGCGATCTCGCGTACCGGGGCGTCCACGCCCGAGGTCGCGAACACCGCGAGCGCCGTCCGAAGCAGCGCATCCATGTTGCGCTGAGCGTCGGCGCGCACGCGCCGGTCGGCTTGGCCACCCGTGCCCTCACCCGCGCCCCGCCGTTCCGATCCGCCGCTCACGAGAGCTCTCTTGCTAAACGGAACATAGTTCCGTATATTCGGACGACTGTTCCGCTTGTGCTCATAGCGCGATCGCGCGCCGTAGGCGACGGGCCGGAACGGGAGTGGAGATGATCATGCAAGAGAGACAGGTTGCGCTCGTCACCGGAGCCAACAAGGGCATCGGCCTCCAGATCGCGAGGGATCTCGCGAAACACGGTCTCACGGTGCTCGTCGGCTCGCGTGACCTCGGGAAGGGCGAGGTCGCGGCGAAGGGCATCGGGGAGGATGCCCACGCCATCCAGCTCGACGTCACGGACCAGGCCTCGATCGCCGCCGCGGCCGATCGCATCCGGACGGAGTTCGGCCGCCTCGACGTGCTCGTGAACAACGCGGGCATCGCGAGCACGGCGGAACCGGGCATCTCCTTCGAGGAGCGCCTGAAGTTCAATCGACCGAGCGCGGCCCCGCTCGATTACGTGCGCGCGGTCTACGAGACGAACGTGTTCGGCGTCATGGCGGTCACTCAGGCGATGCTGCCGCTGCTCCATGAGGCTCCGGCGGGTCGCATCGTCAACCTGGGCAGCTCGTCCGGCTCGCTGACGCTCAACTCGGATCCGACCTACGAGCATCGCCACGTGTTCGGGTCCGCCTACAGCCCCTCCAAGACGGCCTTGCACTCGGTCACGCTCGCCTTCGCGATCGAGCTCGAAGCGACGACCATCAAGGTCAATGCCGCCTGTCCGGGCTTCACGGCCACCGACCTCAACGGCTTCCGTGGCACGCGCACGGTCGAGCAGGGCGCCCGCGAGGCCGTGCGTCTCGCGCTCATCGGTCCGGACGGTCCGACGGGCACGCTCTCGGACGAGGCCGGCCCGATCGCGTGGTGATCGCGCTGCCGCGAGCTCCACCGCAGTCCAGCGCCCGCGATCTCGCCGATCTCACGCACCCGCGCAAGCGGGGTTCATCGGCAGGAACGCCTCCGCGGCCGGGATGCTGTCCACGAACGTGAGGTAATCCCAGGGTCCGCGGCTCTCCTCCGGGCGCTTCGCGCGATAGATGTTCACGTCGTAGAGGAGCCGCCCGTCGGCGCGCATCGTGGCGGGGCGGCCGAAGAAGCCGACGGGCATCGCGCGCATGGCCTTGTTGACCGCGATCGGGTCGTCGGTTCCGGCCTGCGCCATCGCCTTCAGGAAATGCAGCGTCCCGGCATAGACGAGCGCCTGGTTCTGGGTCGGAGCCGCCTTGCGTTCGGCCATGAAACGCGTCGCGAAGGCGCGCGCGTCGTCGTTCTGGTCCCAGTAGTAGCTCGCCGGGAAGGTGAGGCCCTGCGCGGTTTTGAGACCCAGCGCGTGGATGTCCGTGAGGTAGATCAGGAAGCCCCCGAACCCGGTCTTGCCGCCGAGCAGCCCGAACTCGGCCGCCTGCTTGATCAGCGTCACCTGGTCGCCGCCGACGGCCGCGAGCCCGATGATGTCGGCGCCGGAGCCCTGCGCCTGCAGAATCTGGGAGGAAAAGTCGCTGTTGCCGATCGGGAACTTGGCGGTGCCGAGCACGGTGCCGCCGCCCGCCTCGATGACCCGGGTTGCCTCGGCCTGCAACGCTTCGCCGAAGCTGAAATTGACCGTGATGAAGTACCAGGAGCGCTTGGCCCCGCCCGTCAGCACCTTACCGGTCGCGGTCGCCATCGCGTGCGTGTCGTCCGCCCAGTGGCTGCTGACGGGGGCGCAGGATTTGGAGGTGAACTCGCTGACCGCCGCCGCCGTGATCATCACGGTGCGGCCCTTCTCGCGCGCGATCTGCTGGACGGCAGCCGCGATCGGCGTCACCGGCAGGTCGATGATCGCGTCCACGCCGTCGTCGTACCAGCGCCGTGCGATGGCGCTCGCGATGTCTGGCTTGTTCTGGGTGTCGGCCGTGACGATCCCGATCTGGCGCCCGAGCACGGTCGTGCCGAAATCCTGCATCGCCATGTTGGCGGCTGCGACCGAGCCCGCCCCGCCGCTGTCGCTGTAGGGGCCGCTCGAATCCGTGAGGACGCCGACACGCACGGCACCCGTGGCGGCCGCCCTCGCGCCGAAGATGGGGCTGGCCGCGAGCGTGGCGGCGGCGCCGAGGACGCGTCGGCGTGTGGCAGTATGCAAGGTCATGTCAGGTTCCTCCCAGGATCATACGATCGTTCGATCGCTCGTCTCAGTATCGAAAGGCTGCGACCGCCCCGCCCGGATCGAGCCGGTGCAGGTCGGCTACCGGAAGATCACCTCTGCTCTCCACCCGGGCTTCGTCATCTCGATGTCGAAATCCGTGTCCGCTCGGCCAAGATCGATCCGATCCGGACTCGATCGCCACACGACGACGGACTCGTCCTCGTCGAAATGGTGCAGCCGCTCGGCTGGTTCACACGGGACCTTGGCGCCGTACCAGCGCGAGAACACGCTCGACCTCTCGATCACGTCGGCATGGACCGGGTTCTCGAAGATGACGAAGATGTCGAGACCTCCCCGCGCCAAGGCTTCGATCCTGTCGACGACCGGCGCCAGCACGGACAGGCCGAACGAATGATAGAAGAACACGACCAGCCGAGCCTGCTCGAAACGCGCGGTGAGCGCATCCTCGTTCAGGACCGTCGCACGCGTCCGCTCGGGATATCGCCGCGCCGTCTCGGCCAAGTTCTTCCGTGCGATCGCGCAGAGGTCGCGCGACAATTCGATGCCGACGAGGTGGCGAAACGGGAACTCGGACGCGATGATCAGGGCCCGTCCCATCCCGCAACCGAGATCGTAGAAGGCGTAGTCCGTCGTGTCCGGCAGGGCTTCGATCGCGCGCCTCACGCAATTCGGGCTGCACCCGACATAGTGATGTGTCACGAAATCCCGGACGCGACTCCTGTCGAGCGATCTCTCGATCAAGTCGTTCTCGACGAACCCGCTCGTCTGGACTCCGAACTCCTCGTCGAAAGGGTGGACGAGCTCGTTCCTTCGCAGGAGCCGACGTATCAGCAGGGTTCTGCCGAGAGCAGTCGCGCTCAGGCAGGTATAGGCGAACCTCTTCAAGCTCGGCAGCAGTTCGGACATCAGCTTATGGTTCCGCTGCCGTTCCGCCTGGCAAGCAGGAGTAGCGTGACGCGCGTGGCTTGTCTCCGGTCGAGCGCCCCGGCGAACCAGGGGTGAAGCGTGCATCTGACGCCTCGCGTCACGGAAGCTGCACCGGCAGAGAGAGGAAGCCGCGAAAGCGCGCCCGCCCGCCCCGCACCGGCTCGCCCGCGAGTTCGTAATTCGGGAACCGCTTGAGGAAACCCGCGATGGCGATCCGCCCCTCGAGACGTGCGAGGTTCATGCCTGCGCACTGATGCGCGCCGGTCGCGAAGGCGAGATGGCGGTTCGGCATGCGGCCGATATCGAGCCGGTCGGGATCCGGGAACTGGGCCGGATCGCGGTTCGCGCCCCCGATGCAGAGATGGATCGGCGTCCCGGCCGCCACCGCGACGCCGCCGATCTCGGTCGCCACCCCGGCCGCTCGATTGCCGAGCTGGTTGCTGCTCTCGAAGCGCAGGAACTCCTCGATCGCGGTCTTGATGGCATCCGGGTTGTCGATGAGGCGCCGCTTCTCCTCAGGCCAGTCCAGCAGCGCCTGAAGGCCGTTGCCGATAAGGTTGGTGGTGGTCTCGTGACCGGCATTGAGGAGGAAGATGCAATTGTGCAGGAGCTCCGCCTCGCTCAGCCGGTCACCCGATGTCTCGCCCTGTATGAGACGGGTGAGGACGTCGGTCGCGGGGTCGCCGGGGGCGGCGCGCCGCCGCACCACGAGATCCTCCAGATATGCGAGGAACTCCGTGACGGCCGTGTCGCCGAGCGCGCGCTGCACGATGGTCGGCGCGGGTTCGAGCGCGCCCAGGATCGCCAGCGACCAGTCGCGCAACGCGCCCCGCTCGTCGGTCGGGACACTCAGCAGGTTGCCGATCACCTCGATCGGGATCGCGGCGGCGAAGTCCTCGATCAGGTCAGGATGGTCTCGCTCCGTCAGACGATCGAGAAGGCCGTCGATCAATCGGATCAGGCCGGGCTCCATGCCGTTGATGGCGCGCGGCGTCAGCGCGCCCGCGATCAGCCGGCGCACGCGCGTGTGGAGCGGCGGATCGTTGAAGACCAGGCTCGTGGTGTGGTGGACGTAGAGCGGCGTCCCGACGCCGAATTTCGGAGCGAACTCGACCGTCTTGTCCGATGTGAAAGTCGTGGTGTCGCGGTAGATCCGGTCGAGGTCGGCATATCGCGTCAGGAACAGCGAGCCGTCGGCCAAGCGCTTCACCGGCTCGCACTGCCGTAAGGCGCGGTAGGTCGGGTAGGGATCGTCGTAGAACGCGTCCGTCAGATGGAGAAGATCGAATCGAGCGGCGAGCGCTGCGGGATCGCTGTCCAGCCGGGCATCGCGCCGGAGCGCCGAACTCATGGAGGCCTCCCGTTTTTCCGGATCTTACGCGATAGGTGCGGGACGTCGATCCCGGTTGACGCCGAAGCGCCTCGCCTGCCCGGATTGGGCATCGCTGGGCCGCGCCGACACACAGGAGCGACATCGCAAGGACATTGCCGCATGCCCGAGCCGGGACGGGCTGACGCGTGAGCACCCCATCTCGATGAAGGTCTGGACCTCGTCGGCAGCGGGCGGGTCCGACAGGCTCCCTCGAACGTCGACCGGACCGGATACGCTGCGTGCGATCATCCGACGAGCGTGGCGTCATCCCTTGGTCGAGCACGGAAGGTAGTTCGCCACGAACGGGCCGAGCCGCCTCTCCAGGTCCTGGACGCTGTCCGCATATTCGCCGAGCGCGCGCCGAGCCTCTCGCAGCACCTCGTCGTCGCCTCCGAGCGCGGCGAGCGACGCACGATACTTGGCGATGACCGCTCGGGAGCGTTGTGCGAAACAGGCCTCGTCCTCCGGCGACATCGTGTCCGCGAGAGGCAACGGATGCCGGACCGCGTAGAGACCGACTGGCATCACGCTCACCCCGACATCGTACGACGCCTGCCCGACGAGAGCTGCCTTCGCGGCGCCTGAACTCTCCTCCTCTCTGCCGCCTGCGTGGCCACTCGCCTGCGCGGTCCCCCGCTCTGCGTCGGCGACCGGCGGTTCCGGCACGGTTCTCTCCGGCCTGGCCGGCGGCAGCGCGGCTTGCGGCTGGATCGCGGGCGAGGCGGCCACATGCGGGATGGGGCTGCGCGCCGCGGGACTTTTCTCATCATCCGGTCGGGTCACGAGGTTTGCGGGCCGGCTGACCGTAACAGGCGGCTGCTTGGTGGCCACCGGCCGGCCGATGGCCTGGAGCCTCGTGGCGCTTCGCCGGACCGGTTGTTCCTGCACAGGGGATAGTCGCGCCCGCGTACGCTCCGGCTTTTGTCTCGAACCGGGTTCCCGATCGTAAGGTGGCGGCGCGACGGGTGCCGGAGCAGCCGGCTCGCTCCGCCCCAGATAGGCCCGGCAGAGCGCATTGCACGGCAACGCCCCCTCCATCTCGGCCAGCGCCTGGGAAGTCGTCGCGGCCAGCGCTGTCATGGCCAGCAGGGCCGATCGGGTCCAATTCACCGAGTTCATGGGATCACAACGGACACAGGACCGAATGGTGTCCGACCGCGACCGAACCGTCGGATCTGAACGATCGTCGCGACGCCACCAGGTCGGACGACACCCGGATCTCGCGGGGGTCGACGGCCCGGCGTCGCCTTGCCGGACGGAGCGATTGAGCGCGACCCTTGGGAAAGACGGCGAGCTTCGGCCTGCCTCCCGTCCGGCGCGAGGCGTCTGACGTGCGATCCCGTTGCACGCCCGTCGTGGCATCGATCGAGACGCTCGTCATGGCGTCGCTCCTAATTGTAGAGCCAGGGCCTGTCCGGTTTCTGGAGCATCCCAGGGAGATCGATCGGGAGGCCGGCGCGGCTGATCTGGCGCGCGAACCAGCCTCGCGCGTGGGTCGGAACCTCGCTCAGGCGCGAGAGCACCACGCCGCGCGTCGCGTCATCGAGTCGGGCATAGATCCCGACCACGAGGTCGAACTGATACAGGCCAACGAGTTCGAGATACTCGTCCATCGCGTCTTTCTGCAGCGCTTCGGGCAACTGACCATACAAGTTCATGGCGAGGGGCGATCGCCGAACCTGGATCCACGTCTCGTTGGGCCCCGTGCGGTAGGACTCGGCCAGCAATCGCAAGAGCCCTGGTCGCAGACCCCAGCGGGACGCCTCGACCCAGAACAGGGTAAGCCATGCGAGGGATTGTGTGGGAGCGCAATCGAGCAGGCGCTCCGCCGTGCGTGAGACCGCGTCGTATCGAGGATCGATCTCGGTCAGGTCAGCGTCGCTGACGGCGAGTTCGGCCGCACGGGCTTCGACAAGGATCGCGCTGCGAAGATAGATCGTGTCGCAGGTCGTCTGCGCGACCCGAGCCGCCATGTCGGCCCTCGCTCGAATCAAGTCCGGCCGGAATACGTCTCCCGAGGCGACCCGGTCCGCCAGATCGCGCATCCTCCCGAAATCGGGAAGGGCCCGCAGCGCGAGCAGCGCCCAGACGATCCCGCACAGGCCAAGCCCGACCGCACAGGCCCTGAGCGTGAGCCGGTACGCTCTCAAGCGGCGACGTCGGTGCTGTCTCGGTAGTAGCTCTTGTAGTAGCGGCCCTTGTAGCTCTCGAGCCGTTTCAGCACGGCGGGGCTCGCCTTGTTGAGGACGATCCCGATCATCCGGTCGCTGAGCGGCTCGACCGTCGCGATGGCCTCCTTGACGACGTCGCGGGACGTCACGCCCCACTCGACCACCATCACGAAACCGTCGATGAGTGGCGCAACCGCCCGGACATCGACCACGGGTACGACTGGCGGAAGATCGATCACGATATAATCGTACTCGCTCCGCGCAGCGTCCAGAAGTGACGCCATCGCGTTCGACGACAGCATCTC
>CAHJXE010000028.1 GCA_903644085.1 Hyphomicrobiales bacterium | reverse complement strand
TCACCACCAGGACAGAACAGGCCGCGTCACGCGCGACCGCGCCGGAATGTGATCCGAGCACGTAGTTCGCGAAGCTTGGATCATGCCCGCCGATCACGATCAGGTCGGCCGCCATCTCCTCGGCCTCGGCCAGGATCTCGTGCTCGACGCCACCGCGGCGCACGATCGCGGAGACGCGCTCCGGCGGCAATGGCAGGGAGGCCGCGAGGTCGGCAAGCCCGGTATCCGTCCCGTCCTCCTGCCCCGGGAGGTCGAAAGCCGGCGGCACGAAATCCACGTAGGCGGCGTTCGCGATCGCCTGGACGTGGATCAGCCGCAACGTGCCCTCGCCCGTCGCGGCGATCTCGACGGCGCGCTCGAGCGAGGGGCGCGAGGCGTCGAGGTCGCAGAGATCGATCGCCACGAGCAGCTTCACGAACGGGCTCAGCCCTGACGCTCGGGGGTCCGCACGATGAGGCCATCGAGTTCAGGCTTGATCCTGATCTGGCAGGACAAGCGCGAATTCGCCTGCACGTCGGAGGCGAAATCCAGCATGTCGGCCTCCATCGGGTCCGCCGCCCCGAGCGCGTCGACCCAAGCCTCGTCCACATAGATGTGGCACGTCGCGCACGCGCACGCGCCGCCGCATTCCGCCTCAATGCCCGGAACGCCGTTCTTCACGGCCGCCTCCATGACGGTCCACCCGACCGGCGCCTCGACGGCCCGCGACATTCCCCCGGCGTCGATGAAGGTAATCCGCGGCATGAACACTCCCTCGCGCCGGCATGCAGCCTGACGCCCCGTCCTGTCTAGCGCATCATCGCTCGACGTGGGAACCGGGTCCTCGGGCAGCCGGGGACGAAACGGTCATCGCCTGACGAGACGAGTGTTCGGAACGGATCACGTTCACGACATCGTCGAGCGCACGCAAGAGTTCGTCGGAGGCAACCTCCTCCCAATCCCCTTCCAGCACGTCCTTGCCGCAGGCCAGGCGAGCGACGCGCTCGGCCCCGACCGCGAGCGCCGCGCCCCTCAGCGAATGCAGCGCCGCGGTGCGCGAGCCTGGATCCGGGTCGACGAGACGAGGTCTCAGCCGCAGGCACTGGACCTCGAACAGGTCGAGCAGCTCGCGCGCGAGCTCGTTGTCGCCGAAGGTCCGGCGCAGAAGCCCCTCGCGGTCGAGGTCCGGCAACGTCGCGTCCGTCTCGGTCATCGTCGTGCCGGCATGGTCGTCCCCAGGAAATTACACGCTGCCCGACACTAGGTCCGACCCGCTCCGAGGCCACGACGAGCCGCTGAAGCCGGCGCGTCCGACAGGCTGCCCCTCGCGAGGCGGAGCAATTTCGCCGCACCGGGTCACCAAGGCGTTAACGACGTTTTAAGCTCGCCGCCCGTTCGGGTTTCCAACCGTCGAGCCCCCCCTTACACTCCTCATGGTAAATACGGATTAACCACGGGCAGGGCGCCGCTTCGGCGTACAGGCCCGTAGGTTCCGTCCGACGACGCTTCCGGCGGAGCGGCGGATCGGGCGGTCCCGTACGACAATCGAGGCGGGCATGGCCAGGGAATCGAAGTCCACCAACGCGGCCGAGACCCTGATCGGGCCGGCGGACACCGTCACGACGGACGCGCGGCTGCCCGATATCGGCGACCACCCCTTCGGGGTCTCGCTGGCCGACGCAGTGGCCGGCCGCCGCGTCGTCGAGCCCGACCGCAGCGCGGTCGCGAACGACGACCGCCGCGAGATCGGCCTGTTGCTGCAGAGCCTGAAGGCGCGCCCGTCCAGGGGCGCCTACGCGCTGGCGTTCCTGGCGAGCCTCGTATGGCTCGGCGGCATGGCGGCACTCGTCTGGCAACGCAGCGCGGGTGACGTCCAGCCGTACCTCGTCGGCCTCTCCGTGACGGAGATCGCGACGCTTGCCGCGACAGCGATCGCGCCCGTGCTCCTCGTCTTCATCGCCGCCATGCTCTCCGTGCGAGCGCAGGAGATGAAGCTCGTCGCGCGCGCCGTCGGCGAGGTGGCGATCCGCCTGGCGCAACCCGAACATTATGCGGCCGACGCCGTGATGAGCGTGTCGCGCGCGGTTCGCCGCGAGGTGACGGCGGTGGGCGACGGGCTGGAGCGGGCGCTCGCCCGGGCCGGCGAACTCGAGACGATCGTGCGGGGCGAGATCTCGACGCTCGAGCGCGCCTACGCGGACAACGAGGTGCGCATCCGCTCGCTCGTCGACGAACTCGTGGCCCAGCGCGAGGCCGTGGTGTCGAACGCCGACCGCGTGAGAGGCGCCATCGCGGGCTCGCACGATGCGTTGGCGGGGGACCTGTCGGGCGCCTCCGAGAAGATCACCGATTCCATCCGCCTCGTGGCCGACCGTGTCGCGAGCTCGCTCGACGAACGCGGCGCGATCCTGATGCGCGCCCTCGATAGCGCGGGCGAGCGCCTCGTCGACGATCTCGGCCAGCGCGGCAACGAGCTCGTCCGGCGCCTCGCGGCGGCGAGCGACACCGTTAAGACCGACGTGGAATCGATCGGCAACGGCGTGACGGAGTCGCTCGGCCGCAAGGCGCAGGACGTCACCGTGGCGTTCGAGCGGACGGGCGAGATCCTGACCCGCAGTCTCCAGGACGGCGCGACGCACGTCACGCGCACGCTCGCTCAGACGGGCTCGGAGGTCATCGACTCTCTCGTCGCGCAGGGCGGCGAAGTCCGCAGCACGCTGGAGCGCACGGCGGAAGGGCTCGAGACCAGCTTCGCCCAGCGGGGCGCTGAGCTGACGGAAAAGCTCGCCGAGACGGGCGAGCGCATCGTGCTCACCATGTCGGGCCAAGCGCACAACCTGCGTCAGGACCTGACGGGGATCGTGTCCGGGGTCACGGAGGAGATCGCGGCAGCGAGCGGCTCGGCCCGCGGCGAGATCGAGTCCAGCGGCTCGGGGCTCGTCCAGGCTTTGCGCACGGTCGCCGAGCAGGCCCGAAGCGGTATCGACGAGGCGGGCCGTTCCGCGGGCGACCTCATCCTGTCCCAGGGCGAGAGCGTCGGCGAACGCCTCTCGGCGGTCGGAACGAACCTCGCGGAGACCTTCTTCCGCGGCAGCGATGCCATCGGCGAGCGGGTCGCGATCGCGGCGCGCGAGGGCGGTGCAAGTCTCGCGGCCGAGGCCGAGAAGCTGGCAGGCCGGCTGGAAGCGGTCGGGACGCGGATCGACGAGAGCGTGCGCGTCCAGGGCGGAGAGCTCGAGGCCAACCTGTCCGCCTTCGAAGCCCGTCTCGGCCGCGCGCTGGAGATGCAGGCGGGCGACGCCGCGGGTGCACTGGAGAGCGTCATCGCGCGCGTCTCGGGGGAACTCTCGAACAGGCTGGGCGAGGTCGGCGCGACCTTCGACAGCCGTGGGCGGGAGATCGCCGACATGCTGGCGCGCCAGACCGCCGAGGCCAACTCGGCGCTCGCCGGCACGGGCAAGGACGTCGTGCTGGCAATCGCGACCCAGAGCGCACGCATCAACGAAGTTCTGACGCAGACCGGGCGCACGCTCTCGGAGACCGTCGAGACGGGCGGGCGGGTCATCGACAATGCGCTCGGCGCGAAGCTCGATGCGCTGGAGCAGACGATCGTCACGCGCGGCGGCGCGCTGGCCGATCGATTGAGCGGCGAGATCGGAACCTTCAACAGCGCCGTCAGCGGCAGCCTCGAGACGATGGATCAGCTCGTCCACGTCGAAGGACGCGATCTCGCTGACCGCCTGGAGCGGAGCGCGAGCGAGCTGTCCGAACGGATCGGCACGCATGCCGCGGAGATCACGCGGGTCTATACCGAGAGCGGGCGGGAGATCGAGACCACCTTGCGTGGTCATCTCGACGGCGTCGGCCGCGACATCCTCGCCCATACCGGCGAGGCGGCGGACCTGCTGGCGTCGCGCGCCGGCGAACTCGATAGCATGCTCGAAGGGCGCACGGCCGAGATCGTCGGCACGCTCGACCTCCGGGTCGGCCAGTTCCGAGAACGCGTGGTCGACCGGCTCGGCGCGATCGCGACGCTGCTCGACGACCGCTCGAACGCCATCGCGGCCGATCTCGGCCGGAGCAGCACGAGCCTCATCGGGGCGCTCGACTCGACGGCCCGCGATTTCACGACGGCGATCGCGGAGCGATCGGAGGAGTTCGCCCGCACGGCCGACGAGCGCAGCCGCGCCTTGGCGGAGATGCTGGACGGACGCACGAACGAGTTCTCGACCCAGATCGACCGGCAGGGACGAGAGATCTTCGGGACCCTTGGCGGGCGCATGACGGAGTTCGCCACCCTGTTCGATCGCGGCGCGTCGTCGATCTCCGAGCTCCTCGACAGGCGCGGCGGCGCGATCGTCGGGTCGTTGCAGGATCGCGTGACCGAGATGTCGGGCTCGTTCGACCGCGGCACGCAGGCCATCGCCGGGACGTTCGACACGCGCCTCGCGACCTTCACGCAGGCGGTAGATACCCGAACCGCCGAGCTCACGCACCTCATCGACGTGCGAGGAGCAGGGTTCGCGGACGCGATCGCCCAACGCGGCCAGGACGTCATCGGAACGCTGGGCAACCAGATCGCGCAGGCTGGCGACGTCATCGAGAACCGGGTCACGGCCCTGACGCAGGTGCTCGACGGCCGCGTCGACGAGGTCCGCACGCTGCTCGACACGCGGACCACCGCGCTCGGCGATCTCGTGCGCGATCACGCGACGGTCCTCTCCGACTCGATCGGCGGGTCCGGCGACAGGCTGGTCGGCCTGCTCGACACCCGTTTCGGCTCGGTCACAGACATGATCGACGAACGCTCCGGCCGTCTGGAGCAGCTCCTCGACGATCGCGGCACACGCCTCGCGGGCCTGTTCGACCGATCGGGTCAGGCGATCATCGGATCGCTCGGAACGCGCCTTGTCGAGATCACGGGTTTGATGGACGAGCGCACGAAGGCGCTGGCCGACCTGATGGACGAGCGAGGCGCGAATGCGGCGAGCCGGATTGACCAGACCGGCCGCGAGACCGTCAGCCTTCTCGACCAGCGCTTCGAGGCGATCCAGACGCTGTTCGACGGAAAGGGCGGCGCGATCGCGCGCAGCGTCGCCGACCATACGAGCGAGATCACGAGCTTCCTCAGCACCCGGAACGGGGAGGTGTCCCGCTTCGTCGAGGAGGAGGGAGCCGAGCTCGCGAACCTGATCGAGGCCAAGGCCCGGAACGTCGTCGCGACGATCGCGGGCCAGATCGCGGAGGTCGGGGATCTGCTCGATACGCGCGGCGCGGCCCTCTCGGCGATGATCGTGGAACGGGGGGCCGCGCTCGCGAACCTCGTCGAGACCCGCGGCCAATTGGTCATCGGTACGCTCGGCAACCAGACCGCCGAGCTCTCACGGGTGCTCGATACGGGCACGCGCGGCCTCACCGACATCGTGGGCCGCCAGGGCGGCGACGTCGCGAACGCGATCGGCGGACAGGTCGCGGCGTTCGGCGATGTTCTGGACAGCCGCACCGAAGCGCTGCGGCAAATCCTCGACGAACGCAGCACCGGTCTCGTCGAGACGATCGCCACGCGGGGCGCGGCGGTCGCCCAGGAAATCGAGCGCACGGGCAGCGACGCCATCCAGCGCTTCGAGGGACAGGTGGGCGCGGCCACGGGGCTGCTCGACACGCGGCTCACGGCGATCGGCAACATCCTCGACCATCGCGGCGATGGGCTTGCGCAGATCGTCGCCCGGCAGGGCCAGACGATCGTCACGACGCTCGGCGGTCACATCGCGGACGTGACACGGCTGTTCGACGGCGGAGCCTCGACTTTCTCCGACCTGCTCGACCGGCGCGGGAGCGCGCTCGTCGAGCAGCTCGGCCGGACGGGCCAGGAGATCGTCGGGGTGTTCGACACGCGGATCGTGGATGCGGGACGCCGGCTCGACGAGAGCGGGGAGGCGCTCGTCGGCTCGCTCGAACGGCAGGCCGAGACGATCGGCACGACGCTCGGCCAGAACATGACCGGCATGGCGCGGCTCTTCGAGGGTGGCGCATCGGCCCTGTCGACGCTCATCGAGGAGCGCGGGACGGGGCTTGTGCAACAGCTCGAGACCAGGGGCGCGGCGGCCGCGCTCATGGTGGACGAGGCGGTCGAACGTGCGGCTCAAACCTTCGACAGCCGGTCCGGAACCTTGGTCGAGCTGATCGAGACGCACGGGAGCGAGCTCGCCGATCTCGTGGAGCGCCACGGCCAGGCGGTCGCCGGAACGCTCGGCAATCAGGTGTCCGACATCGCGAGCACCTTCGACCGCAAGGCGGACGACCTCGGCCGGATCATGAGCGACAAGGGTGCCGCGCTGATCCTCCATATCGACCGGAGCGGAGGCGCGCTGATCGGTAAGATCAGCCAACAGATGGATGGCGTCGCGGGCGTGTTCGACGATCGGGCGAGCGCGTTCACGGAGCTGCTCGACCGGCGCAGCGCCACGCTGAGCTCGATCCTGGAGCGCCGCAGCGATTCGATCGCGGTCAATCTCGGGCGGCAGATGTCCGAGATCAGCACGCTCTTCGACGGGCGCACGAGCGAGCTCGCCACCATGCTGGAACTGCGTGGCGCCGCGGTGGCGGACACGTTGGAGCGTCACGGTCGCACGATCGAGGAGATCCTCACGACACGGGGCGGCGCGGTCGCAACCAACCTGGAAGCGGGTGGCCATGCAGCCGCGGAACTGCTTGAGCGGAGTGGACAGGCGGTCATCGGCACGCTCGGCAACCGGATGGGGGATTTCGCGCGGGTGCTCGACGAGGGCAGTTCGGGCCTGCGGACCCTGATCGACACGAGAAGCGCGGAGCTCGCCGACGCGATCGAGCAGCGCGGACGGGCGGCCTCCGACGCGGTGGATCAGAGCACGCAGGAGTTCAACATCGTGCTCGAAGGGCGCACCGCCGCCTTGCGTGACGCCGTCGATGGGCGCGGGATGGAGCTGGTCGAGGCGCTCGAGCGGCGCGGGCGCGCGGTCACCGAGGCCCTCTCGGTGCGCACCGGCGAGCTGCGCGACACGCTGGACGCGGGCACGAGCGCCATTCGCGAGGTCGTCGAGGCGCGCGGCGGCGAACTCACCCGGGCGATCGAGCAGCGTGGTGTCGCCGCGTCCTCCGCGATGGAGGGCCGCATCGACGAGATCACGGCTCTGTTCGACACGCGCGGGCGCGAGCTCGCCGATACGATCGGCAAGCACGGCCACGAGATCTCGACGGAGGTCGACGGAACGGTCGACCGTGTCGTGCGCGTGCTTGAGGAGCGCGGCGATGTCATCATGGAGGCGCTTCGCCAGCGCCTCGTCGAGATGGCGACGCTGTACACGTCCTCCGTCGACACGCTCCGCAGCGCCGTCGACGATGGGGCCGCCAAGGCGATCACGGGCCTGTCGGCCACGCAGGAGGGGCTCAGGACCGAGTTCAACTCGATCATCGAACGCGTCCAGGACGCGAACCGCGTGCTCCAGCAGGTTTCGGCCGACGCGAACGGCAACCTGGGCGCGATCGAGGACGGACTGGCCGGGCGCATCCACCAGCTGCAATCGGTTCTCTCGGACCTTACGGCCGAGACCGAGCGGGCATCGGGACGCCTCTCGACCGAGGTCGACGCGCTCAAGGGCGTGTCCTACGGGGCGCTCGCGGAAGTCACCTCGCTCGTCGAGATGCTGGACGAGCGAGGGCAGAGGCTGGCGGACGTCACGCGCTCCCAGCTCGCGGCACTCTCGACGGCGACCGGCGAGTTCGGCCGCACCGAGGACGTGATGACCCGCGCCCTGCTCGACCGGAAAGCGGCGCTCGACGGGCTCGTCGACCAGATCGGCTCGGCATCGCACGAGATCGTCGACACGACGCGCTCCTTCGCGCAATCGCTGGAGCAGACCCTGAGCGACGCCGAGACGCGGACCCGCAATGTAGGCTCGGCCCTGGTCGAGGGCGCGCAGGTCGCGGCCTCCGCCATCGCGGAGCACTTCACCCATGTCCGCGAGACGAGCGGCGCGCAGAGCCAACGCGGGGCCGCCGAACTCCAGACGGTGTTCGATGACGTGACGTCGCAGATCGCCACCAAGCTCGACGGGGCGCTAGCCCAGTTCCGGGGCGCGGCCGACGATCTGCGCAGCACGGCCGACAGCGTGCACGAGGAGCTCGACCGCACACGCGAGGACTTGAAGCGCGGCGTCGCGGGCCTCCCGAAGGAGACGCAGGAGACGACCGCCGAGATGCGCCGGGTCGTGACGGACCAGATCAAGGCGCTGAAGGAGCTCGCCTCCCTGGTCACCCGCTCGAACCAGGGGCTCGACGTCTCCCCGGCCTCCGAGAGCGCGCCGCGTCGTGTCCCCGAGCCACGCAGGTTGGAGCCGCGGGCCTCGGAGCCGCTCATCCCGCCGGCGGCCCCGATCGCGCGACCTTCCGCTCCGGTCGCCGCCGCCAAGCCCCTGGCGGAGCCACCCGTCGCCGGCGAGCAGGGCGGTCTCGCCTCGCTATCGTCCATCTCCGGCAACATCGCCGGCCTGCTCGACGCCGAGCAGGCCTTCGATCTCTGGCTACGCCACAGGAGCGGAGAGACCGACGTCTTCACGCCCGAGATCTACGCGCCTGACAGTCGCGAGACCTTCGAGGAGATCCGGCGCAAGTACCGCAGCGAACCTGGCTTCTCGGCGACGGTCGAGCGCTACGTCGGCGAGTTCGAACGGCTGCTCGACAAGCTTCCGGGGACGGACGAAGGCGAGGCGACGGCACGGGCCTATCTCGGATCAGACACCGGCAAGGTGTTCCTCGTCCTCGCCCACGCGAGCGGGCATTTCGGCTGAGGCTGAAGCCCCGGGGTCAGGTGACGTTCAGCCGCCGGCCCCGGTTCCAGAGAAGGAAGGGCGCACCCGATAGGAGCGCCCGGATCGCGGCATCGCTCTGGAACAACCCGTTGACGGAGACGCGCGGGAGCGCCGTCAGGTGATCGGCATGTCCGGCGTGGAGATGGCCGGGCCGGGTGGTCACGGCGGTCGCGTATCCGGCATCTCGTGCGATCTCGAACTCGCGAGGCCCTGCCGACCCGGGATCCCCGACCGGATAGGCGAGGTGACGGATCTCTCGCCCGAGGCGGTCGGCCAGGATGGCGCGCGGATCGCGGATCTCGCGATCCGCCACCGCGCGCCCATGTTTCGCGAGCATCGGATGGGTCAGGGTGTGCGCGCCGATCGTGACACCCGGACGCTGGGCGAGGTGCGCGAGATCGTCCCAGCCGAGGCAGAGATCCCGCACCAGCGCCGAGGTGTCGACCCCGGTCTCCTCGCACCATCGGGCCAGGGTATCGCGCAGGAGCGTCTCCGGGCCGGCGCGCAACGCGCGGTAGGCCGTCGCGAACGCCGCGTTCTTCTCCTGCGGCGTCCGGGCCGGGAGGAGGCGCGTGGCGCGGGCCTCGACGAGCTCGAGTCCGGTACGGCGGCGCACGACCTCCTCGAGCTCGACCCACCAGAGCCGCCCCGCCCCGGAGGCATAGTCCGTCGTGACGAACAGCGTCCAGGGAGCCGCGTGCCGCTCCAGGATGGGCATCGCGTGATTGAGATTGTCGCGGTAGCCGTCGTCGAAGGTGAGCGCCGCGAACGGCCGTCCCGGTTGCGCGAGACGAGCGGGCACCTCGTCCAGGCCGACGAAGTCGTAACCGTGCCGTGCGACGAGCGTGAGGACGCGGTCGAGGAAGTCCGGGGTGATCTCCAGGAGAGCGTTCGGCTGGAAGGCATCGGGGCGCCGCGGCCGCACGTGGTGGAACATCAGGATGATCCCGCGCCCGCGCGCGATCGGAGCCAGCCATCGATCCGCCCCGAGGGCCGCGATGCCCGCGAAACCGGCCGCGATCGCCGTGTGCTTCAGTCCGAGATCCATCGCGACAGTTTAGCGGCGACTTAACAAAGCTCCGTTACCGTCCGGCCGCCTCCGGACCGGGCAGGTGGCGGGCGAAGATACCTGCCCACGCGAACAGACACTCGCCCATGGGAGCGCGGATGACGGCGACCCTCACGATGTCGGACGCGGACGGATCACAGGCTGGCGCGGCGACCCGGCGCGACCTCACCGTCGAGGTCTCGGCGGATATGGCGGCGGCCGAAGGTGTCTGGCGCGCACTGGAGAGCGTCGGGTCGGCCTCGCCCTATCAGCGTTTCGACTGGGTGTCGGCTTACGTGGCCCATGCGGGCCGGGCCGAGCGCATCCGGATCGCGATCGTGCGCGACGCAGACCAGCCGGTCATGCTCCTCGGCCTGTCGATCTCGCACCGGCGGGGCCTCAGGATCGCGTCCGGCGTCGGCGGCAAGCACGCGAACTTCCATCTGCCACTCGCCTCCGGTTCGGGCGCCCTGTCCCAGCAAGAGATGGGCGGCGTCCTGCGCGAGATCGGCCGTCGGCTCTCGCTCGACCTCTTCACCTTCGCGAACGTTCCGACCCATTGGGGTGGTCGCGCGAGCGCGTTCGCGACGGGGGGCATGGCAAGCTCCAGCAATGCCTACGCGACGCGGCTCGATCCGGATCCGGAGGCCACGGCCCAGCGCGTACTGAGCACGCAGAGCCGCAAGCGGTTGCGTCAGAAGGAGCGGTATCTCGCGAAGCTCGGCACGGTCGGCTTCTTGGCCCCGTCGAGCGATGCCGAGATCGACCGCGTGCTCAAGGCGTTCTTCCGGCAGAAGGAGCAACGGTTTCGCACGCTCGGCATCGCCGACCCCTTCCTCGCCCCCGAGCAGCGCGCCTTCATCTACGCGGCCTCGCGCCCGCGAGCGGAGGGCACGGCCGCCCTGCAGCTCTACGCGCTCACGCTCGATGACGTGATCGTCTCGACCTTCGGCGGCGCGATCGATGCCCACCGCATCAGCGGCATGTTCCTGTCCTTCGAGGAGGGCCACGAGGCGGCCCGGTACAGCCCGGGCGACGTCCTCGTGTCTCGCATCATCGCGGAATCGTGCCGGCGGGGGCTCGACGTCTTCGATCTCGGCGTGGGCGAAGCGCGCTACAAAGGCACATTCTGCAACGTCACCCAGAACCTAGTCGACGTGGTCGTCCCCGTGACGCTCCGGGGCCGCCTCTCAGCCTCGTTGATCCGGAGCGCTCTCGGGCTGAAGCGCCGGATCAAGCAGGATCCCCGCGCGATGAGGTGGGTCGCGCTCATCCGCAGGGCGAAACCCACAATATCGAGGTCATAGGCAGCCATTCCGAGCCGCCCTGTCCTGTCCTGAGGTTCAGGCCGCCTCGCTGTCGAGATCGTTCAACGGCTGTTCGCGCGCCACGACGACATCCGGCGCGCCGGCTTCGCGGGCCGCCTCGTAGGCCTGAACCAGGACGTGGCTCGCGGGTTCGAGGTTCGACGCGATCACGACCGAGTCGAAATGCGGTGCGAGCAACTTCATGAGACCGCCCTCGTCGCCACCGATCAAGGTGCAGATCACCCAATCATAGGTCTGTTCGAGCGCCGCCACCACGAGGTTCAGCTTGTCGGAGCCGACCGTCAGGGCCTCGTTCTTGAGGAGACCGGTCGAGACGCGATGCAGGCGTGACCCCGGCTCCGGATAGATGACGTCGGCGAACGAGGCATTCCCGGCCACGAGGTCGGTCAGACCGGCATGCGCGGATCCGCTCGAGAGATCGTCCGGATCCACCTCGATCAGGATCGTGGCGGCGCTTCTCGCCAGCGTCAAAGCCAGACCCAGCCCGACCTCGGCCTCCTGCGAGCCGCGCTCAATGCCGGTCACCAGCACCCGCCGCGCACGTCCCGAGACGTCGGGCGTCTGCAACCGCTCGATCAGCTGAGCGAAATCGTAGCGGGGGTCGGGCTCGGGCGCGGTCGCCGGGACGGCCGCGATCGACTCGCGCCCGTGCCGCAGATGGGAGAGGTCGAACACCATCGCGTCGTGATCGCGCGGCATGACGTGGCGTCCGTACCGATCGGACCCGGCATCCGAGACCGCCCGGCCGCCGAGGAGTTCGCGCGCGATCACGAGGCCGATCGTCACGACCAGCATCGCGAGCGTCGAGAGGGCGACGATCGGCGCCTTCTTGGGGAAGGACGGGATCTGAGGCGCGACGGCGCGCGACACGAGACGCGCATCCGGCGGGACGGCGTTGTCGACGTCGCGCGCGGTCGCCTCGCGGTAGCGTCCGAGATAGGCTTCGAGCTGATCGCGCTGCGTGCGCGCCTCGCGCTCGAGAGCGCGCAGCTGGACCTCGTTCCCGTTGCCTTGCGCGACGACCTTCTTCTGCGCGTCGAGCGCCGCCTCGATGGACGCGACGCGGCTCGCCGCGAGCCGCCCGTCGTTCTCGAGCGTGCGCGACGTGCGCTCGCCGGCGCCCCGGATCTGCCCTTCCAGGTCCTGGAGCTGGGCGTTCAGCTCCTTGATCCGCGGGTGCTGCGGCAGCAGCGTGCGCAGTTCGAGCGCGAGCTGGGAGCGCAGGTTGATCCGCTGCTCGATGAGGCGACGGATCAGCTCGTTGTTGGCGACGTCCGGGATCTCGAAGGCGCGGCCGTCGCGGATGAGATCACGGATCATCTTCGCTTTCGCCTCGGCATCGGCCTGGGCGGTCTTGGCCTGGGCGAGCTGGCCTGACATTTCGGACAATTGCTGGGCGGAGAGCGTCGTGGTCCCGCTACCCGCGAGCAATCCGGTGGAGGAGCGGTAGGCCTCGACCTTCGCCTCCGATTCGGCAACGCGCTTGCGCAGGCTGTCGATATTGGTGCCGAGCCAGGTCGAGGCCGAGCGTGCCAGATCCTTGCGGGCATCGTCCTGGAGGCCGAGATAAAGGTCCGCGACCGTGTTCGCGGCCCGCGCCGCAAGGTCGGCGTCCTTCGCGCGGAACTCGATCGACACGATCCGCGACTTGCCGACCGGGTACACGACGAGGTGGTCGTAATATTCGTCGAGGACGCGCTCCTCCGGGTGTCCGGCGGCCGGGTCGCGGGTCAGACCCAGCATCATGCCGAGGCGGGTCAGCATGCCGGCGCCGCGCACCAGCGGGTCGAATTCCGGGTTGCCCACGAGGTCGAGCCGCTTGATCGCCTCGCGGGCGAGGTCGCGCGACATCACGACCTGGACCTGGCTCGCGACGCCCTGCTCGTCGATCTGCGGCTGCTGGTCCCCGCTCCGCTCCTGGCCGGGCCGGGTGAAGTAGCTGTCGCTCGTCTGCAGCAGCAGTTTCGCCTCGCCCGTGTAGCGCGGCGACACGATGTTCACGAAGGCGAGCGAGCCCGCGAACGCGATGAGCGTCGGGATCGCGACGAAGCGCCAGCGTCTCCTGACGGCCCGGCCGATATCGCCGAGGCTGGCATCCGACGCGTGGGCGGTGAACCGATCCGTCGATGGGGCGTAAGCGTGAGCCATTGTGATCGTTCCGAAAACGCGACGCAGGTGATCCTGCACGAAGAGACGCGATTAAGGTTGAGGGCTCGTTAAACGCGACGTTCTGCATGGAAGTACTCAAAACCTCGCGTTAACCACGACAACGCTATCGAGGATCATGTCGCGAACGCCCATGAGACCTCTGAGATGAACAGGCGCCAGGCTCTTATCCTTCTCACCGCGGCTCTTCCGCTTGGCGGATGCTTGCAGCCGACGCGGACCGCTTCGATCCGGTCGGACCTTCGGGCGGCGGACGCCTACACGCTGGCGACCGGCGACAAGCTGCGGGTGATCGTGTTCGGCCAGGACACGCTCTCGAACATCTATCAGGTCGATTCGGGCGGCCGGATCATGATGCCGCTGATCGGCACGGTGCAGGTCGGCGGGCTCGCGGCGGGCGCGGCCGCGGACGCCATCGAGGCCAAGCTGAGGAACGGCTATATCCGCGAACCGAAGGTGACGGTCGAGGTCGACACCTACCGGCCCTTCTTCATCCTGGGCGAGGTCACGACCTCCGGCCAGTTCCCCTACGTGAACGGGATGACCGTTCAGACGGCCGTCGCCATCGCGGGCGGCTTCACGGCGCGCGGCCAACGCGAGACCGCCGAAGTCACGCGGCGTACCCCGCGCGGGATCGTCGTCTCCGAGGTGCCGATCACCTTCCCGGTCCGTCCCGGCGACACGATCGTCATCAAGGAGCGCTGGTTCTGAGCGCCGCGACCGCGTCGCGCGGGTCGAGTCCCGCGTCGGCCTGCGGAGACCAGGCGATGACGGCGCCGCTCCGGATCCTGCACGTCTTCCGTGCGCCGCTCGGCGGCCTGTTCAGGCATGTCCTCGACGTCGCGCGTGGGCAGATCGAGAGGGGGCACGAGGTCGGCATCTTCTGCGATTCGACGACGGGCGGACCACGCGGGACGAGGGCGCTGGACGCGCTCGCGCCCGATCTCGCGCTCGGGCTGACCCGCGTCCCGATGCGCCGCCAGCTTCATCCATTCGACTTCGCCGCGATGGCGCGACTGACGAAACTGTACCGGCGCGTGAGGCCGAACGTGCTGCACGGGCACGGCTCCAAGGGCGGCGCCTTCGCGCGGCTCGTGACCTCGCCCGCGCTCGATCGATGCACGGTCCGCGCCTACACGCCACACGGCGGCAGCTTCAACTACAATCCGGGAACGATCGCGCACCGCATCTACATGAGCGCGGAATCGGTCCTGACCCGCCGGACGGACGTGTTCCTGTTCGAGAGCGAGTACGTGCGCAAGCGCTTCGACACCTTCGTGGGCGCACCCGCGTCCCTGGTCCGGATCGTCCATAACGGGATCTCGGAGCCAGAATTCGCCGCCCTGGATCGGCGGCCCGACCCGTTCGATCTCATCTATATCGGCGAGCTCAGGCCCGCGAAGGGCGTGGAGACGCTGATCGACGCGCTGGGCCTCCTGCGCCGCGAGCACGATCTGCGCCTCACGCTCCTCGTCGTGGGATCGGGGCCGAGCGAGGCCGAGTTGCAGGAGCGGGCCCGGGGGGCCGGGGTATGGGATTCGACGGCCTTCGTTCCGCCACAACCGATCCGTCGCGCTCTCGAGCGTGCCCGCATCATGGTCATCCCGTCTCTTGCCGAGTCACTGCCCTACGTCATCCTGGAGGCCGCGGCCGCCGGCCAGCCGCTCGTCTCGACCAATGTCGGGGGCATCGGCGAGATATTCGGACCATTCTCGCCTCGGCTGATCGAGCCCGGCGACCCGCTCGTCCTCGCGCGCGCGATCCTGGCCAAGTATCGTGAACCGGAGGCTGCCCGACGCGAGCAGGCGCAGCAATTGAGCGACTACGTCCATGCGGGCTTCTGCATCGATCAAATGATCGACGGCGTCCTGTCCGGCTACGCGGAGGCGCTGACCGCCAGGGGCCTGACCACCGCAGGACCGGCCGCTCGGGCGATCGGCCATGAAGTCGAGCGACCGCGTTGAGGCTTCCGTAAGGCCGGCCCGGTAGCGTCGACCTCGTCGCCCGACAGCGTATCGGCTCGCATGGGGCCGGATGGCGGGCGATCCGAGAACGAACATGAGCGGTATCGATCTTCGCCAGATCATCAGCGTCGCCTCGCACGCGGCCGGCTCGGGCACGTTCGATCCGTCGAGGTCCGACTCGAACGGCGCCGGGCTCGCGAACAGGCGGCTGAATTCTCGGCTGTCGCCCGTGGTGATCACGGGCCTCGTACGAGCCCTCGAGCTGGTGCTCATCGTGGTGACGGGCGTCGTCATCCACGCGCTCTACCTGCACGGGTACGTGCCCTTCAACTGGGCCTACGTGATCGCCGTCTCGATCGTGACGGCGTCGGCCGCCATCTCCTTCCAGGCGGCCGGTGCCTACACGGTCGGCGCGTTCCGAATGCTCGCCAAGACGGGTCTCAAGATCGTCTGCGCCTGGACCTTCGTATTCCTGTGCGCGATGTCGGTCGTCTTCTTCCTGAAGACGGGCGACGCGCTCTCGCGGGTCTGGCTCGCGCTCTGGTACTGCGTCGGCCTGTCGACGCTGCTCTGCGAGCGCATGATCGTGTCCTTCTGGGTCGGACGGATCGCCAGGACGGGACGTTTCGATCGGCGCACCGCCATCGTGGGCGGTGGTGAACCGGCGAACGAGATCATCCGATCCCTCCAGGCTTCGCCGGATTGCGGCATCCGGATTGTGGGCGTGTTCGACGACCGCGACGATGCGAGGTCGCCGAGGGTCGTGGGCGGCTATGAGAAGCTCGGTTCCGTCAGCGACCTCGTCGAGTACGCGAGGACCGCGCCGCTCGACCTCGTGATCTTCACGCTCCCGATCTCGGCCGAGAACCGCCTGCTCCAGATGTTGGGGAAGCTCTGGGTCCTGCCGATCGACATCCGCCTCTCGGCCCACGCGAGCAAGCTGCGGCTGCGACCTCGCAGCTACTCCTATATCGGCTCCGTGCCGGTCCTCGACGTCTTCGACCGGCCGATCGCCGACTGGGACCTCGTGCTCAAGTTCGCCTTCGACCGGATCGTCGGCGCCATCCTTCTCGTCCTTACCGCACCGATCCTCCTGGTGGCGGCGATCCTGGTGAAGATCGATTCACGTGGCCCCGTCCTGTTTCGTCAGAAGCGTTACGGCTTCAACAACGAGTTGATCGAGGTCCTGAAGTTCCGCTCCATGTATGTCGACCAGTCGGATGCCGGCGCGACCCGGCTGGTGACGAAGGGCGACCCGCGCGTGACGCGGATCGGGCGCATCCTGCGCAAGACCTCGCTCGACGAGTTGCCGCAACTCGTGAACGTGGTGTTCCGGGGCGACCTGTCGCTCGTGGGCCCGCGGCCGCATGCCGTCCAGGCCAAGGCCGAGAACCGCCTCTACGACCAAGTCGTCGACGGCTACTTCGCGCGACACAAGGTAAAGCCCGGCATCACCGGCTGGGCGCAGGTGAACGGCTGGCGCGGCGAGACGGATACGCAGGAGAAGATCCAGCGCCGTGTCGAGCACGACCTCACCTACATCGAGAACTGGTCGGTCTTCTTCGACCTCTACATCCTGGCCGCCACGCCCTTCGCGCTGCTCAAGACCGAGAACGCCTACTGATCGGGCGGCGGCCAGGCCTGCCTGCCCTCGTCAGAGCGATCACTTGGCCGCCTTTCCGGAACGGGAATGCGAGATCGGCCGCCAAAATTCGGCCCAGAGATCTTGACCGATTGTCGTGGGCGCACGATGATGGTCGTGTCGCCCCCGATCCAACTCGCGTCCTGGCTCATCATGTTCACGGCTCGACCAGATCAGGTGTTCACCCAACCCGGAACAGCAGCTCCGACCGATCTTTGCTCCCAAACGGCACCGTCGGTCAATCCGGTCACCTACAACCTTAAAGCCCAGCCGGCCTTCACACGAGTTTAGACGATGAGCAGAGGACGAGATTTCAGAGGCCCCCAGAAGCGGGGTTTCGGAGACGATTTCGGGTCGGACCGTGGCCCGAGCCCCTACGACGCGCCGCCCCCTCCACGCGCCCCGATGGGCCGGCCCGCGATGGCGCCGTCTGGACCCGAGCAGGAGGCGACGGTCAAGTGGTTCAATCCCGAGAAGGGTTTCGGCTTCGCCGAACTGTCCGACGGGACGGGTGACGCGTTCCTTCACGTACGCGCGGTCGAGTCGGCCGGCCACAGCGAGCTCGAACCCGGCACCAAGCTGGTTGTCAAGGTCGCGGCAGGGCAGCGCGGACCCCAGGTCACCGAAGTGCTGAGCGTCGACACGTCGACGGCAGAGCCGCGCGGCGCGCGCAAGCCCGGCGGCTTCGGCGGTGGCGGTGGCGGTGGTAGCTACGGCGGCGGCGGGGGCAGCAGCTACGGAGGTGGTGGCGGCGGCGGTTATGGTGGCGGTGGCGGGGGTGG
>CAHJXE010000027.1 GCA_903644085.1 Hyphomicrobiales bacterium | reverse complement strand
GCGGGCTGAGGCCCAGGAACGAGGCGCCGAGCGGTCCCGCGCCCTCCGCCGCCTGCCGGATGTCGGCGTAGCTGCCGATGCCGAGATTGTCGGCCGACCGGAAGGCGTAGATCTGCGCGGCGAGCCCCCAGGCGCGCCCGCCCTCGCGCATCCAGCCCGGCTGGAAGCAGCGCGACGGGGCCGCGATGATCGTGCAATGCGCGTCGACGCCGCCCGCAGTCACGGTGAGGCGATGGTAGCCGGCGGTCAGCGCCGGCAGACGCAGGGCGTCACGTCCGCCGCCGAAGCGGGTCGCGCCGCCGCGACCCTCCCGGACGATGCCGACCTCGTCGCTCACGCGCCACACGACGCGCTCGGCTGCGAGACCCTGGAGCGGGATGTCGGCCGGCCGACCCGCCTCGACGGGCACGAGCTTCGGCACGGCGGCGTGGCGGATCGCCTTCAGCCGGCGTAGGCTCTCCCGAGCCGGACGGGAAGCCGAGATGGGCCGCGAGGTCGCGACGTCGCGCGAGGTCGACCGCGACTTCGTGCCCGAACGCGTCGACATAGTGCGGCGGGATGCCCACGAGGTCCGCGACCTCGCGCGAGGTCGCGTCGCTCATCGGGCGGCTCCGATCAGGACCGTGCCGGTCCAGGACGGCAGGCGAATCGGACCACTCCCGGGTTCGACGCCGGGGCTCGACCAGATCGACCGGAGCCCGTCATCCGAAACCTCCAGCGGATCAACGCCGAAATTTGCCACGAACCGGAGCGTCCCGCCCTCGTAGCGCCACGTCACGTCGACCGAATCCGGGGTCGGCAAGGTCTTGGTCGCGCCCCGATACGACGTCTTCGTCAGCGGCACCACGTGCTCGCGCCGCAGCGCCAGGAGCGCGCGGGTGTCGGCCAGCACGGCCGCGTGGTCGGGCGCGTCGCGCTCGTTCCAGTCGAGCACGGAACGCCGGAACGTCGCCTCGTCGGTCGGGTCCGGCACCTCGGTCGTCGCGCCCTCCGCGAAGGCCGCGAAATGCTGGAACTCGCGGCGGCGCCCGTCCCGGACCGCGCGCGACAGCTCCGGGTCGTCCGAGAAATCGACGAAGAACTGGAACGGCGTCGAGGCCGACCATTCCTCGCCCATGAACAGCATGGGGATCTGCGGCGCGAGCAGCAGGCCCGCGCGGGCGAGCCGCAGCTTCGTCTCACGCGCCAGCGAGGACAGGCGGTCGCCCGTCGCCCGGTTGCCGATCTGGTCGTGGTTCTGGAGAAAGGCCACGAAGGCGGAGGGCGGAAGATGTCCGCACGGTTCGCCGCGGGTCTTGCCCCCCGCGTGCTTCGACGGCTCGCCCTGATACACGAACCCTTCGGCCAGTCCCGTGGCGAGCCGTTCGACGGGACGGTCGGCGAAATCCTCGTAGTAGGCCTCGTGCTCGCCCGTCAGCAGCACGTGCCAGCAATGGTGGATGTCGTCGTTCCACTGTGCGCTGTGCAAGGTGGGCCGTCCCTCGGGATCGCGCTCCAGCCAGTGCGCCTCGTTGCGCTCGTTCTCCAAGATCAGGTGCACGTGCCGCCCGCGCGCAATCTCGCGGGCGCGCCGCGCCAGCTCCGCGATGAGGTGATCGGGGCTGTCGTCCAGGATCGCGTGGACCGCGTCGAAGCGCAGCCCGTCCAGGTGGAACTCGTCGAGCCAGTAGAGCGCGTTGTGGACGAAGAAGTCGCGCACCGGGCGCCCGTCCGCCCCGTCGACGTTGAGGCCCGCGCCCCACGGCGTCTGGTGGCGCTCTGTGAAGAAGGAGGCGGCGTATTTCGACAGGTGATTCCCGACAGGGCCGAAGTGATTGTAGACGACGTCGAGGATGACCATCAGCCCGAGCGAATGCGCCCGCTCGACGAGGCGCTTCAGGTCGTCCGGCGACCCGTACGCATGGTCCGGCGCGTAGGGCAGCACGCCGTCGTAGCCCCAGTTGCGGCGACCCGAGAAATCCGCGATCGGCAGGAGCTCGATCGCCGTGAACCCGACCTCGCGAAGGTCGGCGAGGCGCTCGGTCAGTGCCGCGAAGGTCCCGTCCGGCGTCGCGGTCCCGACATGCGCCTCGTAGACGACCGCCTCCTCCCAGGGCCGTCCGGTCCACGCCTCGTCCGACCAATCGTACCCGCGCGGGTCGACGACCTCGCTCTGGCCGCCGACATCGTCCGGCTGCGCCCGCGACGCCGGGTCCGGCACGCTATCCGGGCCGATCTTGAACGCGTAACGGCTGCCGCCGCGGGCTTCGGGCACCACGAGCCTGCGCCAACCGCCATCCGCGAGGGGCATCGGGTGTTCAGCCCCATCCACCACGACCACGACGTTCTCGGCGCTGGGGGCCCAGAGCGCGAAGCGAACGCCGCCATCGGCAGGCTCGGCTCCGAACGGCATGCCGTGGAGACGCTGCGACATACGTAGACCTACTCAAGAAGTTCGGAAGAGTACGAGCGAACGGGAGGAGAGGGTGAAGGTTCCCCCCGTCTCGACCTGCGCGGCGGGCTCGCCGGGAGCTCCGTCGGCGGTCTGCGTGTCGAGGATCGCCGACCAGGGGCCGCCGACCTCCTGGGACAGCCGGAACGCCACCACGTCGGGCGCGGCGTTGACGAGGAGCAGCAGCCGGTCGCCCGCCGCGCCGGTATTGCCGAACTGCATGGCGAAGGCCCGCGAGGACACGTCCTGCCAGTCCTGCGAGGTGATCACGTGGCCGGCCGGTGCCAGCCAGACGACGTCGGGGCGGCTTTCCGGCCCGGCGGGCTCGCCCGTGAAGAACGCGTCCTCGGTCAGCGCCGGCAGGCTTTGCCGGAGCGCGAGCGTGCGGATGACGAAGGCCGTGAGGTCCGGGTCGGTCGTGGGGTCGCGCCAGTCGAGCCAGCTCGTCTCGTTGTCCTGGCAATAGGGGTTGTTGTTGCCGCCCTGGGTCCGGCAGCGCTCGTCGCCCGCGACGAACATCGGGACGCCCCGCGCGAGCAGCACCGAGGCCAGGAGGTTGCGCTTGTGGCGGGCGCGCAGGCGGAGGATCGCGGCATCCGCCGTCGGACCTTCCACGCCATAATTGCAGGACGTGTTGTGCTTGTCGCCGTCCCGGTTCCCCTCTCCGTTCGCCTCGTTGTGACGGTCCACGTAGGACACGAGATCGTCGAGCGCGAACCCGTCATGGGAGACCACGTAGTTGATCGAGGCGGTCGGCGTGCGATCGCCGGATCCGAAGATCTCGCGCGATCCGGCCAACGCCCGCACGATCTTCGGGACGTGCCCCTCGTCGCCGCGCCAGTATCCCCGGAGGCCGTCGCGGACCGTGTCGTTCCACTCCCGCCAGCGTGCGGGGAACTGCCCGAGCCGATAGCCGCCCTCGCCCGTGTCCCACGGCTCCGCGATCATCTTCACGTCGGCCAGCGCCGGCTCCGCGTCGAGTTGCGTGAAGAACGGCGCCGCCGGATCGAACGCGTAGGGGTTGCGGCCATGCACCGCCGCGAGGTCGAACCGGAAGCCGTCGATCCCGTAGGTCTCGACCCAGTGCTTGAGCGAATCGACCGCCATGCGGGCGACCGCCGGGTGCGAGAGCCTGAGCGCGTTGCCGCAGCCGGTGCAGTTGAAGGTCCGGCGCGGGTCGTCCGGCATCGGCGTGTAGTAGGTCGCGTTGTCGACGCCGCGGAACGAGAGCGTCGGCCCGATCTCCTCGCCCTCGGCCGTATGGTTGAACACGACGTCGAGGAAGACCTCGATGCCGGCCGCGTGGAGGGCCGCGACGGCACGCGTCAGCCCCTCCGGGCCGTCGGGCCCGAGGTAGCGCGGCTCCGGTGCGAAGAAGGCGAGCGTCGAGTAGCCCCAGTAGTTGACGAGCCCGCGATCCGCGAGGAATCGATCGTTCGCGAAGGCGTGGATCGGCAGGAGTTCGAGCGCGGTCACGCCGAGCCGGTTGAGGTGTCGGACGATCGCCGGGTGGCCCAGCGCCTCGTAGGTGCCGCGCAGCGTCTCGGGGATGTCGGGGTGTCGCCGCGTCAGGCCGCGGACATGCGCCTCGTAGACGACCGTCTCGCGCCAGGGCCGCCTCGGCCGCGTGTCAGCGACGGGCTCCGTCGCGACCACGACCGAGCGCGGCACGAAGGCGGCGCTGTCGCGCGTGTCGAAGCCGAGGTCGCCCTCCGGCGCGCCGGGCGTGAAACCGCAGGTCGCGTCGTCCCAAGTGATCGCGCCGTGGAGCCCACGCGCGTAAGGGTCGAGGACGAGCTTGTTCGGGTTGAAGCGGTGGCCGGCCTGCGGCTCGTAGGGTCCGTGCACCCGGTAGCCGTAGAGCTGTCCCGGCGTGAGACCGGCCACGCGGCCGTGCCAGACATCGCCCGTACGCTTCGGGAGCCTGAGACGCGCCGTCTCGGTGCCGCCCTGCTCGAACAGGCAGAGGTCGACGGCCGCTGCGTGCTCGGAGAACAATGCGAAGTCGACGCCGTCACGGTCCGAGACGGCCCCGAGCCTGTCGGCCGACCCCGACTCGACGGTGAACCCGCTCACGCGCCCGGTCAGGCGCGGATGCTGGTCCGCGCGGTCGCGCTCGCACCTGCCTCGGCGGACGCGGAGCCGAGCTCCGCGATGAAGCCGCGCCACCAATCTCCGACGGTGTTCGCCTCGAGGTGGCGCATCATCCCGCTCCACCGCTCCTTGCGCTCGCCGAGCGACATCGACAGCGCACGGTCGATCGCGGACGCCGTCTCGGTCGCGTCGAACGGGTTGACGATGATCGCGCCGTCGAGCTCGGCCGCCGCGCCTGCATAGCGCGACAGGACGAGCGCGCCCGGATCGTCCGGCGATTGCGAGGCGACGTATTCCTTGGCCACGAGATTCATCCCGTCGCGCAAGGGCGTCACCAAGCCGACCGACGCCATACGGTAGAGGCCCGCCAGCGTCGTGTGGGCGATGTTCTGGTTGAGGTAGCGGATCGGCGTGAAGTCGATGTCGCCGTAAGCACCGTTCGCCTCGCCGACCTGTGCGGCGACTTCGCGCTGCATCTGCTTGTACTCGGGCACGTCGGAGCGCGATTTCGGCGTGACCTGGAGGTAGGTCACGCGCGCCTTCTCCTCGCGATGGGCTCCGAGATAGGCGCAGAAGGCGCGGATCCGCTCCAGGATGCCCTTCGAGTAGTCGAGCCGATCGACGCCGATCACCAGCTTGCGCTCCGCCATGGTGGCCACCATGCGCTTCACGGCCGGCAGGGCCACCGCCTTCTCGGCCACCTTGGCGAAGCCCTCCGTGTCGATCCCGATCGGGAACGCGCCGATGCGGAATCGCCGTCCCTGTCCCTCGAACCAGCCTTCGCCGAGATCGTTCGCGATCCGCTCCTCGACGAGGCAGCGCCCGAAATTCTCGGCGTCGCGCTCGGTCTGGAAGCCCACGAGATCGTAGGCGGTCATGCTGGCGAGGAGTTGCCGATAGCCGGGCAACGCGCTCGCGATCTCGGAGGGCGGCCAAGGGATGTGGAGAAAGAAGCCGATACGGTCCTCGACGCCGCGCTCGCGCAGGCTCTGGCCGAGCGGGATCAAGTGGTAGTCGTGCACCCAGATCAGATCGCCGGGCTGCAGCAGCCGCGTCAGCTTGCGCGCCAGGAGATCGTTGACCCGCAGATACGCGGCCGCCTCCTTGCTGTTGAAACGCGCGAGGTCGAGCCGGTAGTGGCACACGGGCCACAACGCCCGGTTCGAGAAGCCGAGATAGTAGTCGTCGACGTCGCGCTTCGTGAGGTCCGTCACCGCAAAGGTGATCCGGCCGACCTGGTTCACGCTCACGGCATCGGCGTCGATCGCGGCCCGGGCCTCACCGGACCATCCGAACCACACGCCGCCATGCTCCTTGAGCGCGGCTTCCAGTGCCACCGCTAGCCCGCCAGCGCCAGCCGTTGCGCGGCCGGTCGGGACCGGCACCCGGTTCGACACGACGACGAGACGCTGCGACCGGCCGGGTCCGGGTCCCGTCGGCTCACCCGAATCCGAACTACGCTGAAGCGGATCGTGCCCAGTGCGTCGGACGATCATCGACGCTTCGGACGGGTTGACCTCGGCGGGGCGAACATCCGGGCGGGCGTCGGCCGTATACGAACTCGCTGACGTCCCGACACCATGACCCATCCGAACCGCCCCCGAACTCAGCTCAAAACAAACTTGTAGCGCCGATCCTGGTTCCCGCAATAGCCAAGCTCGCGTCCCGCTCCGGGGACGTTCACGATCTGCTCAAGATCTTGGAATGTCGAGCAATCCGAGTCCCCCGACGGCCCAGCGTACGAGGAGGTGCTCGAGTGCGGCGGGGGTGTCGATACGGCGCGACGCGAGCGTCTCACCGGGGCCGATCTTGACACCGACGCCACCCATCTCCTCGACCACCTCGAAACCCCTCTCGTCCGTCCGGTCGTCGCCGACGAAGACCGGGACACGGCCGGCATAGGGCGGGTCGCACATCAGGTCGCGGATCGCTTCACCCTTGTGCGACGTGCCGGGCACGAGTTCGCGCACCGACTTGCCATCCTGGATCCGGTACCCGGGTCCGAGCCGGCGGGCGAGGTCCGCGAGGGCGTCCTGCGCCACAGTCGCGGCGTCCGGCGCGAGCCGCCAATGTACCGCGACACCGATCCCCTTGTCCTCCACGAGGACGCCCGGATGGTCCGAGAGCCGGTCGTGCAGGACCGATATCTCGGCCGAGAGGTCCGGGAACTCCGGACTGACGGTGACCCCGCCGACTCGTCGCTCCAGCCCGTGCATTCCGCACACGTCGAGCGACAATCCAGGCAGGTAGCGCTCGACATCGGCGATGGGCCGGCCCGTCACGATCGCGAGGGCGCCCTCGAGAACATTCCTGAGACCACCGAGAGAGGCGGCGATGGCGGGCGAGACCGTCACGGCATCGGGCGTCGGCGCGATCTCGACGAGCGTCCCGTCGAAATCGAGAAACAGGGCGCAACGTCGCTCGTCCGCAGCCTCGCTCATCGCGTTATGCAGTGCGGCGACGTCGCGATCGTCGACGGCGCCCGGATCAGCATCCGTGGTGCGATCGAACGCGCGATGCACACCCGCATCATGTCTTGCACATCATGTCACGCGTATCACGTCTCGCGTATCAGGTCTTGGCGCTGGCCCGTACGGCGGCCGGTTTCTCCGCCATCGCGGCCGACTTGACCGATGCCGCCGCGGATTTCGCGGCCGCAGCTTTGGCCGTAGCAGCCTTGGCGGGAGACTTTTCCGGGGGCTTGGCCGTGGTCTTCGGGGCCGATCGAGAGCCTGACGGCTTGGCCGCGGGTGCCTTCGGGGCCGCCTTGGCCGTCCCGGCCTTCATGGACTTGCTCGCCGTCTCGCCGGTGACCCCGATCTCCCGCACAGCCTGCGCCCAATGCGCGTCGGCCTGTCCGTCCTTCCGGCCGCCCTGTTCCCATAGCGCGTAGGCGCGTGCACTGATCTCGCGGTCCCGCTCGGACTCCATGATGCCGTCTCCGTTTTTGGCCCGAGGTCGCCCCCGGTGATTCGCATGGTGGAATCATAGCGTCTCGACCGAAATGCGGTACGGCCGCCACGGTTCCGCCTCGCGAGGTCCGTCACCGATGCCGAACGTCGTCTCGATCACGTCGCCCGACGATCCTCGGGTTGCCGCCTATCGCGAGGTTCGGGAGCGCGATCTTGCGGGTCGCCAGGGCCTGTTCGTGGCGGAGGGCGAGGTGGTCCTGCGGGTTCTGCTCTCAAGGTCCAGCCGGTTCAGGCCGGTCTCGCTCCTCTTGTCCGAGAGCCGGATCGCTCCGCTCTCCGGTCTCCTCGCCGACGTACCCGACACTGTGCCGGTCCTGGTCGCGCCGCCGGCCGTGATGGAGCGGATCGCCGGGTTCCCAATCCATCGTGGTATCCTCGCGATGGGGAGCCGCGGGCCCGACCCGACGCCCGCCGACGTGCTGGCAACCTTGGAGGGTCCCGCGTTGGCGTTGGGCCTCGTCGGGCTCGCGAACCACGACAATGTCGGGGGCGCCTTCCGCAACGCCGCCGCGTTCGGCGTGGATGCCGTCCTCCTCGACCGCGCGACCTGCGACCCGCTCTACCGCAAGGCGATCCGCGTCTCGGTCGGCGCGAGCCTCACCGTGCCCTTCGCGCGCGCCAGCACGGACGCCGCGCTCGTGGACGCGATGGAAGCGGCCGGCTTCACGGTCTTCGCTCTGGCGCCCGGCGGCCGGACGAGCCTGCCGGAGCTCGCCTGGCCGGAGCGGAGCGCGATCCTCCTCGGCGCGGAGGGACCGGGACTCCCGGCCGGGATCCTGGACAGGGTGTGCAGTCTGCGCATCCCGATGACGGCGGGGTTCGACTCGCTGAACGTCGCGACCGCGGCCGGAATCGCGCTTCACGCAGCATTCTCGGGCGCGACCCCAGCCCGCGCCCGGGGCGATTGACGCCCCTTCGCGAGGCGCCCACCTTACCTACCGCTCACGGGGAACCATGAACGACGGAAGGTCATGCGATGGCGATCAGGGTGTCCGGCAAGAACCTCGACGTAGGCGAGGCGCTGAGGTCACAGGTGGAACTCCGCGTTACGGCCGCGCTCCAGAAGTACGCGGAGGGGCTCGGCAACGGGCACATCGTGGTGTCGCGCGACGGCACGGCGTTCCGGACGGAGTGCATCATCAACTTAGGCTCCGGAACGACGCTCGAATCCTCCGCGACCGCGCACGACGCCTATGCGAGCTTCGACCAATCGGCTCTGCGCATCGAGAAACGGCTGCGCCGCTACAAGCGCCGCATCAAGGACCGGCTCGGCGACAAGAGTACCAAACCGGACGGGTTCGAGAGCGCATACGCGATCCTGTCCGCGCCCGACGAGGACGAGCCCGAGGGCGAACCGTCCGATTTCCACCCGATCGTGATCGCCGAGACCACGAAGCCGCTGCAACGATTCTCCGTCAGCGAGGCGGTGATCGAGCTCGACCTGACCGGGGCGCCCGTGATGGTGTTCCGGCACGCTGGCAATGGACGGGTGAACGTCGTATATCGCCGCCACGACGGGGCTATCGGCTGGGTCGATCCACCCAACCTGGACACCTGATCTCCTCTGGCCGGATGCTTGCTTTGATCAGCATTCAGGACGCAAGCCGCCGAAGGCATCGAGCATTCGACCATGCCTCACCTCGAATTCCTGAACCCCGCGGCGATCACGCCGTGCCTGCGCTCGTCGTCCAAGAAGCAGGCCTTGCACGACATCTCGGTCCAGGCGTCCCGCCTCGTCGGACGGGAGGAGCGCGAGATCTTCGACACGCTGCTCCAGCGCGAGAGGCTCGGCTCGACCGGCATCGGCGAGGGGATCGCGATCCCGCACGGCAAGTTGCCGAAACTCGACCGATTGTTCGGCCTCTTCGCGCGTCTCGAGAAGCCGATCGACTTCGAGTCGCTCGACGGCGAGCCCGTCGACATGATGTTCCTGTTGCTCGCCCCCGAAGGGGCCGGCGCGGACCACCTGAAGGCCTTGGCACGCATCGCCCGCATGCTACGCGAGCCCGGGATCCACGAGCGCATCCGCACGGCGCGCGACGCCAACGCGCTCTACGCGGTGCTCACGCAGGAACCGACGCCCCGCGCCGCGTGAGCGGGCGACACGGCCGGGTCGGCGGCCGACACCCACAGGTTCGGTACACAATCCGACCTGGCCGGAACAAGGTCCACGGCCCGCCGCGTTCTGCGGACATCCGCAACCGCAGGACAATCGCATGTCACCGTTGAAATCCTACGCCGCCGCGCTCGTCGCCGGCACCGCTCTCGCGACCGTCTCGATCTCGCCCACGCTGGCGCAGACCGCCGCGCCGGCGCCCACCATGACGGCTCCCGCCACCACGTCACCGATGTCCCAGGCCGACCCCGACATGGCCAAGGTCCTGGCCGCCTTGCAGGATCTCGACCCGAAGCCGATCGAGACGCTGAGCCCGAGCGAGGCGCGTAAGCAGCCCGGAGCGGCCGATGCCGTCAAGAAAGTCATCAAAGACGAGAAGATCGACGCGAAGCCGCATGCCGGCTTGTCGATCTCGAACAGCCATTTCGCCGATATGGGCAATCTCCGGCTACGTTATTACACGCCGGAGAAGTCCAACAAGGATTCCAACCTCCCGATCATCGTGTTCTTCCGCGGCGGCGGCTGGGTGATCGCGGATCTCGACGCCTACGACGCGTCCGCCTCGGCGCTCGCCCGCAAGACGGGCGCAGCGGTCATCTCGGTCGATTACCCGATGGCGCCCGAGCATAAGTTCCCGGCCGCGCATGACGAGGCGATCGAGGCCTACAAGTACATCCTCAAGAACGCGAAGGGCTGGGGCTACGATCCGAGCCGGATCGCGATCGTGGGCGAGAGCGCGGGCGGCAACCTCGCGCTGAACACCGCGATCGCGGCACGCGACCAAAACCTGACGCGACCGGTCGCGGTCGTGTCGGTCTATCCCGTGGCCGCGACCACGATGGACACGCCCTCCAAGAAGGACGAAGCGAACGCGAAACCGCTGAACTCGCCGATGCTGACCTGGTTCTTCGGTAACCTGCTCAACAGCGATGCGGAGAAGCAGGACCCGCGGCTGAACCTAGTTGCCGCCAACCTCAAGGACCTGCCGCCCGTCACTGTCATCAACGCCCAGATCGATCCCTTGAGGTCTGACGGCGACATGATCGTGGAGAAGCTGAAGGCGGCCGGGAACGACACGACGCACCAGCTCTACACGGGCGTGACGCACGAGTTCTTCGGAATGGACGCGGTCGTGGCCAAGGCCGGGCAGGCACAGGACTTCGCCGTGACGCAGATCAAGAAGGGTTTCGACATGCCCTCGACGACCGGCGCCACCACGCCGGCGAAATAGTCTCGGCACACGGGATGCGTTAAGGGGAGCCTCACGGCTCCCCTTCTCACGTCGTAGCCGGACGGAGGTCGCCCTGACCCGCCTCGCCCGTCTGCACCTACCGGGCGCCCTGCGGGACGCGTCGATACGGTTGCGCCTCAACGAGGTCGCGCCGCTCGCGACACTGTCCGCGGTCGCGCTCTTCGCCTGGACCTTCGTGATCGTGGCGGGCGAGGTGATCGAGGGCGACACGCTCGGGCTCGACCGGACGATCCTGCTCGGCCTGCGCGACCCCGCAAACCTCGCAGACCCGATCGGCCCGACCTGGCTCGAAGAGGTCGCGCGCGACTTCACCGGGCTCGGCGGCCACGCGATCCTCGGACTCGTGACGCTGGCGACGCTCGCCTACATGGTCATGACGGGCCGCCGCGCGACCGCCCTCCTGGTGGTGGCGGCGATCGGTGGCGGCATGATCCTCAGCGCCGGCCTCAAGGTCGGGTTCGAGCGCCCGCGGCCCGATCTCGTGCCGCACGGGACGCGCGTCTACACGGCGAGCTTTCCGAGCGGCCACGCCATGCTGTCCGCGATCACCTATCTGACGCTGGGTGCGCTCCTCGCCCGCACGCAGGCGCTCCGGCGGGTGAAGTTTCTCTTCCTCGGCCTCGCGGTCGCGCTCACAGTCGTGGTCGGCTGCTCGCGGGTCTATCTCGGCGTCCACTGGCCGTCGGACGTGCTGGCCGGCTGGTGCGTGGGAGCCGCCTGGGCGTGCCTATGCTGGTACGTGGCGCTCCTCCTCCAGCGTCGCGGACAGGTGGAGGCGGAGGCCTTCCCCGTCCAGACGGGAACAGGCTCGCAGGTGACAAAAGCCGGCGCGGCGTCCATGTGAGCGTGCATTCATCCATCGCTCTTCGGAGCTGCAGCAGGAGATCAATATGTCGGTCAAGACAGCCAGCGCACATTGGACGGGAACGGGCAAGGACGGTCAGGGACACCTCACGACCGAATCCGGCGTGATGTCGAAGACGCCGTACTCGTTCAAGACCCGCTTCGAGGACGAGAAAGGTACAAATCCCGAGGAACTGATCGCGGCCGCCCACGCGGGCTGCTTCACGATGGCACTCGCCTTCCAGCTCCAGGCCGCCGGTTTCGCCGCGACCTCGCTCGAGACCTCTTCGGCCGTGACGCTGGACAAGGACGGCGACGGCTTCAAGGTCACGAAATCGGCCCTGACCCTCAAGGCCACGATCCCGAACATCGACAAGGCGAAGTTCGACGAACTCGCCAAGGCGGCCGAGACGGGCTGCCCCATCTCCAAGGTGCTGAACGCCGAGATCACGCTCGACGCCACGCTCGCCTGAGCGACGTCCGACCCGGCGACACGAGAGTCGAGACTCCGATGATCCGATCCCCGTTGATTACCGTCATGACCGACGCGGTCATGAAGGCGTCGCGCTCGCTCAAGCGCGACTTCGGCGAGGTCGAGAACCTCCAGGTCTCCCGCAAGGGACCGGGCGATTTCGTCTCCGCGGCCGACACCAAGGCCGAGGAGATCCTGCGGGCCGCGCTGGAGAAGGCGCGGCCCGGCTACGGCTTCGTGATGGAGGAGAGCGGGGTTGTCGAGGGGACGGACGCGACGCATCGCTGGTACATCGACCCGCTCGACGGCACGACCAACTTCCTCCACGGCATCCCGCATTTCTGCATCTCGGTCGGGCTCGAGCGCGAGGACCAGATGGTGGCGGGCGTGATCTACGATCCGATCAAGGACGAGATCTTCGTGGCCGAGCGCGGCAAGGGCGCCTACCTGAACAACCGCCGCCTGCGTGTCGCGGCCCGGCGCGACCTCGCGGACGCGGTGGTGTATTGCGGCCTGCCCCATCTCGGCCGGCCGGCGCATCCACGCTTCCTCCTGGAGATGACGGGCGTCATGGCGGCATCGGGCGGGTTGCGTCGCATGGGTGCGGCCGCGCTCGACATGGCCTACGTGGCGGCCGGGCGGGCGGACATCTACTGGGAACGCGACCTGAAGACGTGGGACATGGCGGCCGGAATCGTGATCGTGCGCGAGGCCGGCGGCTACGTGAGCGATTGCGACGGCGGCTCCGACCCGATGCGCACCCGCTCGATCTGCTGCGGCAACGAGGCGCTCCAGCGCGAGCTCCTCGGCCTCATCAAGCACGCGAACCGCCCCGTCGTGACGGTCGCGGCCGCGAAGTCCGCTTGATCGCGGGCCCCGGCGCCCCCAGAGTGCCGCCGCGATGCTGAACCCGACACCCCTTCCCATCGAGGCCGCGCGGCTCTCCTCGCCGCGCATCTATCTCGTCAGGATGGCGGTGTTCCTGATCCTCGTCGGGTTCGTGGCCTTCATCCTCTACCGGCAGCTCTTCGCGGCGTTCATGGGCAATCCGGGGCTGAACGGGCTGATCCTGGGCGTCCTGCTCGTAGGGGTCGTGCTCGCGATCCGGCAGGTCTCGCGCCTGTTCCGGGAGATCCGGTGGGTGAACCACGTCAGCGGAGCGGATTCGCGCACGCTCGCCCGACCGCCCGTGCTGCTCGCCCCGATGGCGGCGGTGATCGGCGACGGCACGCAACGGACCTCACTCTCGGTCGCGACCTCGCGCTCGCTCCTCGACTCCATCTCGGCCCGGCTCGACGAGAACCGCGAACTCGTGCGCTACCTCGCGGGCCTCCTCGTGTTCCTCGGCCTCCTCGGCACCTTCTGGGGACTGATCGACACGGTGAACTCCGTCGGTCGCATCATCGGGACGCTCCGGTCGGGATCGGACGCGGCCGTCCTGTTCGACGAGCTGAAGACCAACCTGTCGGCGCCGCTCTCGGGCATGGGTGTGTCGTTCTCGGCCTCGCTCTTCGGCCTCGCGGGCTCGCTGGTCCTCGGCTTCCTGGATCTCCAGGCCGGGCAGGGGGGAAGCCGCTTCTACACCGAATTGGAAGACTGGCTCGCCTCGTCGGCGACCGTCGAGGCGCAGCCCTCGGCCGCTCTCGCGGCGGCCGGCACCTCGGTCGAGTTCGCGGCCGCGATCGACCGGCTCGCCGCCGCGGTGACGGATGGGGCCGGCGGTCGCGAGGCGACTCAGTCCATGGCGAATCTCGCGGAGGGCGTGCAGGGCCTCGTGCAGCACATGCGCGCCGAGCAGCAGATGATCCGCGACTGGGTCGAGTCTCAGGCCGCCCGCGACCGCGAGATCAAGGGCCTGCTGGACCGGCTTGCCCGCGAGAGAACCGCCTGATGGCGGCCGGGCGGAGCGCGCGTCGCGGCTCGCTGAACTACTGGCCGGGCTTCGTCGACGCGCTGTCGTCGCTCCTCCTCGCGATCGTGTTCCTCCTGTCGATCTTCATGCTGGGGCAGTTCTTCCTCGCGCGGGAGATCGCGAGCCGGGATACCGTGCTCGACCGCGTCAACAAGCAGCTCGCCGAGCTGACGGACCTTCTGGCACTGGAGCGCTCGAACCGCCGGCGTGCCGAAGACCAGCTCGGTGGCCTTCAGACGCTGATGCAGTCGAGCTTGGCGGAGCGCGGCCGCTTGCAGGGCATCGTCGACGCGGGGTCCGGCGTCGACACGCGCGTCGCCGCGGCCGGCAAGGAGCTCGATGCCGAGAAGGCCGCGACGGGACGCGCGCTGACGACGATCGATCTTCTGAACGGACAGATCGCCGCCATGCGCCAGCAACTCGCGGCCCTGGAGGAGGCGCTGGCCGCCTCCGAATCGCGTGACCGCGACTCCCAGACCCGCATCGCGGATCTGGGCAGTCGGCTGAACGTCGCGCTGGCGGCCCGCGTCCAGGAGCTGTCGCGCTACCGGTCGGACTTCTTCGGCCGGCTCCGCCAGATCCTCGGCCAGCGCCAGGATGTCAGGATCGTGGGCGACCGCTTCGTGTTCCAGTCCGAGGTGCTGTTCAACGCGGGCCAGGCCGCGCTGAAGCCCGAGGCCAATCCCGAGCTCGACCGGATCGCGAGTGCGATCAACGACCTGTCGCGCGAGATCCCGCCCGACATTCCCTGGGTGCTGCGCGTCGACGGGCACACCGATGCGCGCCCGATCACCTCTTCCGCCTTCCCGTCCAACTGGGCGCTCTCCGCGGCCCGCGCGATCTCGGTCGTACAGGCGATGGTGGCGCGGGGGATCCCACCTCAGCGCCTCGTGGCGGCCGCTTTCGGCGAGTTCCAGCCGCTCGACCTCGGGACAGGCGACGACGCCTATGCCCGCAACCGCCGCATCGAGCTGAAGCTGACCGAGCGTTAGAAGAAGATCACCGTCACCGCCCCGAATAGTGGCAGGAGGATCGCGCCCGACCACGCCATGTAGCCGAGGAAGCCCGGCATCCGCACGCCCTGCTGGCGCGCGATGGCGTAGACCATGAAGTTCGGCGCGTTGCCGATATAGGTCATAGCCCCCATGAACACCGCGCCCGTCGAGATCGCCGCCAGCGTGCGGGCGAGCGGACCCATGAGGCGCGCCGGGTCGCCGCCCGCGAGGTCGAAGAACACGAGGTAGGTCGGGGCGTTGTCGAGGACGCTGGACAGCGCGCCCGTGAGCCAGAAATACACGGCCTCGCGCGGCGTCCCGTCCGGATGCGAGACGAGCGCAAGCACCGGTGCGAAGACGCCGTCCCGTCCGGCCCCCAGGGCGGCCGAGACCGGCACGATGCACACGAAGATTCCCGCGAAGATCTTCGCCACCTCGACGATCGGCCGCCAGCTGAAATCGTTCGCGATGCGGTCGCGCCGGCTCGTGAGGGCGTAGGAGGCGAGTGCGAGAAGCATCATGCCGGCGTCGCGCACCAGGTTCTGCGCCTCCAGCACCGTCCCGCGGAGCGACACGGAGAGGCCGGGTCGCCACAGGCCGCTCGCCACGATCAGCCCGACGAGGAGAGCCAGGAGGACGAGGTTCGCGCGGCCCCGCAGGTGGAGGTGCCAATCGTCGGGGGTCGGGTCAGGGACCGGCGGCTTCACGTCGTCACGCGTGAACCGGTATCGATCGAGCCCGTAAAACAGGGCGAGCAGGGCCGCGACCGCGAAGGCCGTCTCGGGCAGAAGTTCCCGCGTCGTCCAGAAGAAGTCGACGCCGCGCAGGAAGCCGAGAAAAAGCGGTGGGTCGCCGAGCGGGGTCAAGGCGCCGCCGGCGTTCGACACGAGGAAGACGAAGAACACCACGACGTGCACGTTGTGGCGACGGTCGTCGTTCGCCCGGACGAGCGGGCGGATCAGCACCATCGAGGCGCCCGTCGTGCCGACGAGGCTGGCGAGCAGCGTCCCGAACGCGAGCAGCCCCGTATTCATCGCGGGCGAGCCGTGCAGGTTGCCCGCGACCACGATGCCACCCGCGATCGTGTAGAGCGAACCCAACAGGATGATGAAGGGCAGGTACTCGGTCAGGAGGACGTGGAGCGCGGCGTCGAGCGTCGGGCCGAACCCGCTCGTCGCGACGAGCGGCACGAGGGTGAGAGCTGCGAATGCGCCCACGAGCTTGCCGATGTGCCGGTCCCAGAACCGGTGCGCGATCTGCGGCAGGATCGCGATCGAGAGGAGAAGCCCGATGAAGGGCAGCGTCCAGGCGGTCCCGAACGAGGCTCCGTCCAGCGACGCGGCCCCAGCCGGGAACGGAGCGAGCGAGAGGGTGGCCGCGAGCGCGGCGAACGGTATGCGGCGCATGATGGGCAGGCGTTCAGGTTCGCGCCATCTCATGCGCGGGCGGCATCGCGCTGGCAAGGCGGCATCGAAGCCCGCCTCCGCCGCCCGGGATCAGGGTGCCTGGATCGGCATGACTCGTGGCGGCAGGCGCGACGTCTACAGGTCAGGACACCCAACGATGATCACCCGCCGCACCGCCCTCACGGCCGCGCTCTCGGCACCCTTCGTGGCGAAGGCAGCTGCACAGGCACCGTCGCGCTGCCGGGCGACACGGCGGCGTATTTCGCGGGGCCGGGCGCGACCTCAAAGGCGATCGAGGAGATCCGCACGCAGCTCGGGCTCGATCAACCGTTGCCGGAGCAGTTCGGGCGCTCTTCGTCAGCCACGACCTCCACGTCGTGCGGCTGCTCTTCGACCGCGTTATCGTGACGGAAGGAGGTCGCATCGTGAGGAAAACGGCGCAGCCGAGGTTTTGGACGCGCCGAAGGCGGCGTATACCGGCGAGCTCATCGCCGCGATCCCCCATCCGCCCGTCTGAGGTCCCGATGCCGTCACCCCCGATCCCGCTCGACGACGAGGGCGCACACGCCGTCATCGACGCGATGGCGCCACTCCTCGGGCTCGCGATCGAAACCGACTGGCGCGGTGCAGTCGCGATGAACGTGAAGACGGTCGCGGCGGCGGCCGGGCTGGTCCTGGCGTTCCCGCTCGACGACGAGGCCGAGCCCGCGCCGGTGTTCCGGGCATGAGTGGCGCAGAGCACGCCGGCCTCTTTTCCCCGTGCCGGACGGAGGGAACTCGCGTCGCACGTCAGTGCGACCGGATGAGGGGCGCTGGATCCACGACGCCGCTCGCGGACCTGCCCCTCACCCGATCGGCGCTTCGCGTCGCTCGACCTCTCCCCGCAAGCGGGGAAGGAAGGTCCTCGCGATGAGCACGCGCGACACGATCACGGCGACGCTCGCGCACATCGAGGCTCTCAACCCACGCGTCAACGCGTTCACAGACGTCACGGCCGCTCGCGCTCTCGCCTACGCAGACGCGATCGATGCCGGTCGACACACGGGGCCGCTCGCCGGCATGCCCTTCGCGGTGAAGAATCTCATCGACATCGCGGGCCTGCCGACGCGGGCCGGGTCGATGATCAATCGCGAGCGCGAGCCAGCTGCGCGCGACGGCGCGCTGGTGCGGCGGCTGGAGGCGGCCGGTGCGATCCTGGTCGGCGGCCTCAACATGGGCGAATACGCCTACGATTTCACGGGCGAGAACGCGCATGACGGCCCGTCGCGCAACCC